>NZ_JASDCY010000030.1:0-32375 GCF_030407675.1 Kocuria sp. APC 4018
CCCTACCCCCGAACCAACCGCTCTCGCGGCTTGACTCGGAACATAGGGACACCCCCCACGGCGCGCGCTGCGCCCCCACCACCACGGCGCAGTGGCGGGCGACGTCTCTGGCGAGGTGGTGCACTCGATGACCTGGGGGTTCTGATCCCTCCGGAAGGACCGGTGTGGGGCGCCGGAGTGTCTCTGCTTCTCATCGCGAACTGGTGTGCCCAGCCCCCGCCCGATCGCGCGGCTCAGGCCTGACAACAACAGAGCCCCGGTGTTCCCCGCAGCGGGGAGCACCGGGGCTCTGTCACGGGCGCGCTTCCTGACCCCGAAAGGGCGCCCGGGGCGCCGTCACACGGATCGGAACGCGGCGACGGAGTTGTGACCGCCGAACCCGAAGGAGTTGGAGATCGCGACCATGTCACCGGCTGGCAGCTCCCGCGCCGTGGTGACCACGTCCAGGTCGATGCGCGGATCCTGGTTCTCCAGGTTGATGGTGCAGGGCGCCATCCGCTCGGTCAGGGCGAGGACGGCCAGGACACCCTCCACGGCACCCGATCCGCCGAGCAGGTGGCCGGTCATCGACTTGGTGGCGGACACGGCCATCTGGTCCACGGCGTCCCCGAACGCCACACGCAGGGCACTCGCCTCGGGCACGTCGCCCACGGGGGTGGACGTGGCGTGGGCGTTGACGTGCTTGACGTCCGCGGGGGTGAAGTCCCCGGACTCCATGGCCTCCCGCAGGGCACGGGCTGGGCCGCCGTCCTCACCGGTGGCCGGAGCGGTGATGTGGAACGCGTCCGAGCTGAGCCCGGCACCGGCCAGTTCGGCGTAGATCCGGGCGCCACGCGCCTTGGCGTGCTCCTCGGACTCGAGGATCACCGCACCAGCGCCCTCGCCCATGACGAATCCGTCACGGTCCATGTCGAAGGGGCGGGAGGCCCGCTCGGGCTCGTCGTTTCGGCGGGACAGCGCCTGCATGGAGTTGAAGGCGGCCATGTTCATGGGGTGGATGGCGCTCTCGGCGCCCCCCACGATCATCACGTCCGCCTTGCCGGAGCGGATCAGCTGCAGACCCTGGAAGAAGGCCTCGGTCCCGGAGGCACAGGCTGACACGGGTGTGATGGCGCAGGCACGGGCCTTGAACTCCATGCTCACGGAGGAGGCGTTGCCGTTGGGCATGAGCATGGGAACCGTCATGGGCTTGACACGGCGGTGCCCCTTGGTGCGCATGGTGTCCCACCCGTCCAGGAGGGTCCACACACCACCGATGCCCGTGCCGAAGGCAACGCCCAGACGCAACGGGTCGACGTCGTCGCTGGAGTCCGCGTCCTTGCCGGAGAACCCGGCGTCGGTCCAGGCCTCGCGGGCCGCGGCCACGGACAGCTGGCCGGAAGGGTCCAGACGCTTGGCCTGCACGCGGGACACGACGTCCTCCGCGGGCTTGGGGCACTGCGCGCCGATGCGGACGGGGAGGTCGTACTCTTCGACCCAGTCCTCTTCGAGGGCGTGAACGCCCGAGACGCCCTGGAGGGCGTTCTTCCAGGTCTCCTGGACGTTCTCACCGATGGGCGTGATGGCACCCAGGCCGGTGACGACTACTTTGCGGGACATGTTCTGCACTTCCTCGTGTCCGAAATCGCAGGTGTTCCAGGAGCTGCTGCTGTCCAGCCACCTGGCGTGACGGCGGCGGCGCACCTCCTGCACAGGGGGTGCGCCACCGCTCGCCCAGGAATCAGGCCTGGGCGTTGTCGATGAAGTTGACGGCGTCCTCGACGGTCTTGAGGTTCTTGACCTCTTCGTCGGGAATGGTGACGTCGAACTTCTCCTCGGCGTTGACCACGATGGTCATCATGGAGATCGAGTCGATGTCGAGGTCCTCGGTGAAGGACTTGTCGAGCTGCACGGCTTCGGTCTCGAGGCCGGTCTCTTCGTTCACGATCTCTGCCAGGCCGGCCAGGATTTCGTCTTTGCTCGCCATTTCGGCTTCCTTTCGTTGAGGTCGCGCAACGCAACCGTTCTTCGTGACCACGGGGTTTCGGTGGAACCCCCGCTCGGAGCACCCGATCGCTCGGGCGGCCCGTGGACAAGAGGTGTGCGGTCTAACCCTACGACACCCCGGGGACTGGATCAGGGCAGGAGCACCACCTGTGCGCCGTACACCAGACCGGCCCCGAAGCCGATCTGCAGCGAGGGCTTGCCGGACAGTTCCGGGTGCTCCGCGAGCAGACGGTGGGTTGCCAGGGGGATGGAGGCCGCGGAGGTGTTTCCGGCCTCGGCGATGTCCCGGGCAACGATCACGGACTCGGGGAGCTTGAGCACCTTGGCCATCTGGTCGATGATCCGCATGTTGGCCTGGTGCGGCACGAACGCGGCGAGGTCCTCCGGGGCCAGGCCGGAGGCGTCCAGGGCCTCCTGAGCCACGCGGGCACCCTCCCACGAGGCCCAGCGGAACACGGTCGGCCCGTCCTGGCGCAGCGTGGGCCACATGGTGGCGTCCGGGTCCATCTCACCGGTCTCGGGATCCACGAGATCCTTGGCGAAGCTGCGCTGACCCCCGCGCTCGACGGCGCGGATGTCGGTGAGCGGGTGGGTCATGCGGATGGCGTCCCACTTGGAGCCGTCCGAGCCCCACACCGACGGACCGATCCCGGGGACGTCCGAAGGGCCGATCACCACGGCCCCGGCGCCGTCGCCGAGGAGGAAGGAGATGGAGCGCTCCGAGTTGTCGATCACGTCGGAGAGCTTCTCCACTCCGATCACGAGCACATTGGTGGAGTCACCGGAGCGCACGAGCGCATCCGCCTGCGCGATTCCGTAGCAGTACCCCGCGCACGCCGCGGAGACGTCGTACGCCGCAGCGGGCGTGGCTCCGAGCCGGTCCGCGAGCTTCGCGGCCAGGGACGGGGTGAGGTAGGGGAAGGACACCGTGGAGACGATGATCGTGCTCAGCTGGTCACCGGTGAGACCGGAGTTCTCGAGCGCCTCGCGTGCCGCGTGCTCCGCCATGTCCAGTACCGACACGTCAGCCGGGGCGCGGTGACGGGTGTGGATGCCGGTGCGCTTGACGATCCACTCGTCCGAGGAGTCGATCCACTGGCAGACGTCGTCGTTGGTCACGATCTCCGACGGCCGGTAGGCGCCGATGCCCAGGATGCGCGTGTGGGCGTGGGGAATGTTCTGTTTGATGGTCGCCACGGGAGGCCGACTCCTTCGATGGTGCGGATCTCAGCGAGTGCGGGTGGATCACCCTTCTCAGGCCAGCGTACTCCGCACCTGGTCCAGGTCCTGCGGGGTGTTGACCGCCGTTGCGGGGACGCCCTTGAGGCCCCTCTTGGCCAGTCCCACGAGGGTTCCGGCGGGCGGCAGCTCCACGATCTGCGTGACGTCCATGTCCGAGAGGGTGGCCATGCAGTCGTCCCAGCGCACGGGGCGGCACACCTGCTCCACGAGGGAGTCCAGGAACGCCGCGCCACTGGTGGTGCGGGCGCCGTCGTGGTTGCTCAGCAGCGCGTGCTCGGGGTCCCGGGGGGAGAGCTCGGGAACGAGGGTCCGCAGCGGCTGCAGTGCGGGGGCCATGTGCTCCGTGTGGAAGGCGCCGGCCACCTTGAGCCTGACCACCTTGGCACGGGTGGGCGGGTTCTCGGCGAGAGCGTCAAGCTGCTCGAGGGTTCCTGCTGCTACCACCTGACCGCCCCCGTTGGCGTTCGCGGCCGTGGCGCCCACGGCGGAGATGGCGGCGGCCACGTCCTCCGGGGTGCCGCCGAGGACGGCGGCCATGCCCGTGGGGGTTGCCGCGGCGGCGGCGGCCATCTCGGTGGCGCGGACCCGGACGAAGCGCATGGCCTCGGCCTCGGTCAGCACGCCAGCCAGGGCCGCGGCCGTGATCTCACCGACCGAGTGCCCGGCGAGCACCACGTCGGAGCGTCCCTCGAGCTGCGGGGCGATCAGCCGCCCAGCGAGCAGTCCTGCGGCGACGATCAGCGGCTGGGCCACCGCGGTGTCCTTGATGGTGTCCTCGTCCGCCTCGGTGCCGTAGTGCGCGAGGTCCAGCCCGGCGGCGTCGGAGAGCTGCGCGAGGTGCTCGGGAACGCCCGGCACGGCCAGCCACTCGGTGAGGAATCCTGGTTTCTGTGACCCCTGACCGGGGCAGACGAGTGCAATCACCCGTTCATTCCACCAAGTCAGGGGGCCTCCGCGGCACACCGGGCCGCACCAAGCCGGGCAGGGGGATTTGTGGCTTCCCTACAAGCCGATGTCAGTCGGTGCTCGACAGCCGCCCCGCGAGCAGGGCGCAGTGCAGCACGAAGGCGTCCCGGGGGAGCAGAGGGTCCCAGCCGGTGATGTCGCTGACGCGCCGGAGTCGGTACCGCACGGTGTTCGCGTGGACGAAGAGCTCGCGCGCCGTGGCCTCCAGGGAGTGTCCCACGCTGAGGTAGGTGGTGAGGGTGTCCACCAGGCCGGTGGAGGAGGCGGACAGCGGCTCCCAGACGGCGTCGACCATGGCGGTGAGCGCCAGCGGGTCCCCGCTGATGGCCCGCTCGGGCCACAGGTCCTCGGAATCCGTGGGGCGGGGTGCCTGGGGCCAGGCCGCGACCGCTCGAAGTCCCGCGTTGGCGCGGTCCGCCGACTCCTTGGCCTCGAACACGGTGGCCACGGGGGGACCGTGGACCACGGGACCCTCCCCGAACACGCTCGTGAGCCGGGACAGGGACCGGGCCCCGTCCTTGAGACCACCGAGGACGAGGACCAGCCGGTCGGTCTGGATGGCCACCAGGCACTCCGCCGCGTGGCGCTCGACGACGCGCCGGATCCGTTCCACGCCGGCGGGCCCGTTGGTGCTCGGCGCGCGTCCCACCACCACGGTCACGTCCCCCCGGTCCGTCCAACCCAGCGCCGAGACCCGGGAGCGCAGGTTGTCCGAGTGGTCGCCCCGCAGGATGCCGTCCACCACGAGGGACTCGAGGCGGGCGTCCCACGATCCGCGGTTCTCGGCAGCCTTGGCGTAGACGTCCGCGGCGGCGAACGCGACCTCGCGGGAGAACCGCAGCACGGCCTCGCGCAGGGCCACCTCGTCGTTGTGCTGCGCGAGCTCGGGAACCTTCTCCTCCACGACGTCCACGACGATCCGCAGCACCTGCAGGGCGTTCTGCAGGGTGATGGACCGGGTCAGCTCCGTGGGGGCCTGCTTGAAGATCTCCGTGAGCACCCACACCGGCTCCTTGGGGTTCTCGTACCAGCGCACGAAGGACGCGATGCCGCGCTGCGCCAGCAGACCCAGCTCGGACCTCTCGTCCGGGCGCAGTTCCGAGAACCACGGCAGGGTGCTCCCGAGCCGCTGAACCGCCACCGTGGAGACCTGCCCGAGGTTGGCCTTGAGGTTCTCCAGGGTCCTGGGGTGCGGTGCGGCCTGCTGACGACCGCGCAGGGGCCACGTCACCCGGCGGGAGGTGCGGGGCTTGCGGGGTGCGGACCCGGAGGCGTCGGTGGGCATGAGACGAGGGTAGTCGATGCCCTGCACGGTTCCCCGAGCCCGGGGCCCAGCGCCGGCCGCGCCCCGGGCTCGGGCCCGCACCGGAACGACGCCGCCCCCGCGCCGTGAGGGGCGCGGGGGCGGTGGGTCGGTGATGCGGGACGGCTCAGGCGTCGCCCCCGGCGTTGCCGGAGGTGCCGGCAGCGGGGTCCGTGAGCTTGTACCGCGTGAGCGCCTCGGCCGGGGCGGACCAGTCGATCTCGCCGCGCTTGGCGAGCATCTCCAGGGTCCGCACCACCATCGAGTGGGCGTCGATGGTGAAGAACCGGCGGGCACCGGCCCGGGTGTCGGCGAACCCGAAGCCGTCGGCGCCCAGGGAGGCCCAGTCGTTGGGGACGTACTGCCGCACGGAGTCCGGCAGCTGGGAGGCGTAGTCGCTCGTGGCGACCACAGGACCTGTGGCACCGGCCAGTGCCTGGGTGATGTAGGGCGTGCGGGCACCGGACTCGGGGTCCAGGAACGCGTCCTGCTCGGCAGCCATGGCGTCACGACGGAGGTTGGTCCAGGAGGTCACGGACCACACGTCTGCGGAGACGCCCCACTCGTCGGCGAGGATCTGCTGGGCCTCGAGCGCCCACGGGACACCCACGCCGGAGGCGAGCAGCTGGGCGCGCGGGCCCTCGGTCTCCGCCGGCTTGAGCAGGTAGATGCCGTTGACGATGCCGTCCACGTCCACGTTCTCGGGCTCCGCGGGCTGGTGGATGGGCTCGTTGTACACCGTGAGGTAGTACATGACGTTGTGGTCCTCGTCGCTCGTGCCGTACATGTGCTCCAGGCCGCGCTTGACGATGTGCGCGATCTCGTAGCCGTAGGCCGGGTCGTAGTGGATCACCGCGGGGTTGGTGGAGGCGAGGATCGGGGAGTGCCCGTCCGCGTGCTGCAGTCCCTCGCCGGTGAGCGTGGTGCGCCCGGCGGTGGCGCCGATCACGAACCCGCGGGCCATCTGGTCCGCAGCCGCCCAGAACTCGTCACCCGTGCGCTGGAACCCGAACATCGAGTAGAAGATGTAGACCGGGATCATGGTCTCGCCGTGGGTCGCGTAGGACGTGCCCGCCGCGGTGAAGGCCGCGGTGGCGCCGGCCTCGTTGATCCCGGGGTGCAGGATCACACCCTGGGCCGACTCCTTGTACGCGAGCATCAGCTCGCGGTCCACGGAGAGGTAGTTCTGCCCGTTGGGGTTGTAGATCTTGGCCGTGGGGAAGAACGAGTCCATGCCGAAGGTGCGGGCCTCGTCGGGGATGATCGGCACGATGCGGTGACCGAAGTCCTTCTCGCGCATCAGGTCCTTGAGGATGCGCACGAAGGCCATGGTGGTGGCCGCCATCTGCTTGCCCGAGCCCTTCTTGCCGGAGGCGTAGGCGCGCTCCGAGGGCAACGTGATCTCCTTCTGGGGGTGCGGACGGTCCGGGACGAATCCGCCCAGCTCCTTGCGGCGCTCCAGCATGTACTTGATCTCGGGGGAGTCCGGGCCCGGGTGGTAGTACGGGGCGTTGTAGAGGTCGGACTCCAGCTGCTCGTCCGTGATGGGAATGCGCAGGTGGTCGCGGAAGGCCTTGAGGTCCTCCAGCGTGAGCTTCTTCATCTGGTGCGTGGCGTTGCGCGCCTCGAAGTGCGGGCCCAGGCCGTAGCCCTTGATGCCCTGCGCCAGGATCACGGTGGGCTGGCCCTTGTGCTCCAGCGCCGCCTTGTACGCCGCGTAGACCTTGTTGTAGTCGTGGGCGCCGCGCTTGAGGTTCCAGATCTGCTCGTCGGTGTAGTCCGCCACGAGCTCCTTGGTGGCAGCGGACCGGGCGAAGAAGTGGTCGCGCACGAAGCCGCCGGACTCCGCCTTGAAGGTCTGGTAGTCGCCGTCCAGGGTCTCGTTCATGATGCGCACGAGTTCCCCGGTGTGGTCAGCCTCGAGCAGGGCGTCCCACTCGCGGCCCCACACGACCTTGATGACGTTCCAGCCGGCACCCCGGAAGAACGCCTCCAGCTCCTGGATGATCTTGCCATTGCCGCGCACGGGGCCGTCGAGACGCTGCAGGTTGCAGTTGACCACGAAGGTCAGGTTGTCCAGCTTGTCGTTGGCCGCGAGCTGCAGCACACCGCGCGACTCGGGCTCGTCCATCTCGCCGTCGCCGAGGAACGCCCAGACGTGCTGCTCGGAGGTGTCCTTGATCCCGCGGTTGTGCAGGTAGCGGTTGAACTGCGCCTGGTACACGGCGTTCATGGGCCCGATGCCCATGGACACGGTGGGGAACTGCCAGAAGTCGGGCAGGCTGCGCGGGTGGGGGTAGGAGGGCAGGCCGTTCGGGGCCTTGGTCTTCTCCTGGCGGAACCCGTCCAGCTGCTCCTCGGTGAGGCGGCCCTCGAGGTACGCGCGGGCGTAGTTGCCGGGGGAGGAGTGGCCCTGGAAGAACACCTGGTCGCCGCCGCCGGGGTGCTCGGGACCGCGGAAGAAGTGGTTCAGGCCCACTTCGTAGAGGGTGGCCACGCCGGCGTAGGAGGAGATGTGACCGCCCACTCCGACGCCGGGGCGCTGCGCGCGGTGGACCATGACGGCCGCGTTCCAGCGCAGGAAGGCACGGTAGCGGCGCTCGATCTCCTCGTCACCGGGGAACTCGGGCTCCTGGTCCACGGGGATGGTGTTGACGTAGTCGGAGGTGGTGACCATGGGGACACCCACGGAGTGCGTGCCGGCGTGCTGCAGCAGGGCGCGCATGATGTACTGCGCCCGCGCCGTGCCCTGGGCCTGGATCAGCGCGTCGAAGGACTCGATCCACTCCTGCGTCTCCTGCGCGTCCGCGTCCTGGAGATTGTTCGTCAAGCCACTCAGAATGTGGTGATTGCTGTCGGAAGACACGAGAACCTCTCTATCGTCAGCTCCGTGTGCTCGGGGTGCCCGGTGGCGGAGCGGTGTGTCAGGCGTCGGGTGGACGGAGACGTGTCCGCCCCCGTGGTCCTTTCATGGTGTCACAGGCTACGGCCCGGGGGATTGCCCCGGCGGCGTTCTGCGCGTCACATCTCTGCACCGCCACTCTCCTGGCCGTCCCCGGGGGACAGCGCAACCCGTGGTGATTTGGCGGCGGGCCCGCGCCGTGGCTTGAACGTGGCGCTAAACCAGTGTTGTCTTTATTACGCACCGTCGACGCTCCCGTCACGGTGGGTACGGGCCCGGACCGCCGATCGGCGGTCAACCGGGGACCCGCACGACACAGCTGAGAAGGAGAGACACGGTGAGCGAGGCGAAAGCCCCCGAGGAGAGCATTGCGGAGCAGCTGAACCTGAAGGACGGCGACTACGTCCAGGAGTTCGGCTACGACGACGACGTCGATGCGGACCTGCGGGAGCGGATCGAGGCGGCCATCGGCTCTGAGCTGTTCGACGAGGACGCGCAGGAGGTCGTGGACGCCGTGGTGCTGTGGTGGCGCGACGGCGACGGTGATCTCGTGGACGAGCTCGTCGACGTTCAGACCACCCTCGACGACGGCGGCGTTGTCTGGCTCCTGACCCCCAAGGCCGGCCGCGAGGACCACGTCTCTCCCGCCGACATCCAGGAGGCCGCCTCGACCGCGGGCCTCCACGTCACCAGTGCGGCGCGCGTCTCCTCCGACTGGACCGTCTCGCGACTGGCCCCCAAGCGCAACTTCTGAGGTGCCCGGCCACCCGCCGGCCGCGCCGTGGGAAAGGACGACATGAGCGACATCGGATCCGCAGCACCGGACTTCTCGCTGACCAACAGGGACGGCGAGATCCGCACGCTCGCGCAGTTCCGGGGTGCGCCGGTGGTGCTGGTGTTCTTCCCGTTCGCGTTCTCGCCCATCTGCACGGACGAGCTGTGCCACCTGCAGGACCACACCGACACGTTCGAGGAGTTCGGTGCCACGGTGCTGTGCGTGTCCACGGACAGCCACCACTGTCTCGACGCCTTCGCCCGGCAGGAGTCCTACGACTTCGAGATGCTCTCGGACCACTGGCCCCACGGTGAGGTGGCGCGGTGCTACGGCGTGTTCGACGAGCAGGAGGGGTGCGCCCGGCGGCACACGATCACGGTGGACTCCCAGGGCGTGGTCCGGGACGTCAGTGCCGCGGACATGACCGAGTCCCGCTCGTGGGAGCGGTTGCGCACCGTCCTCGAGAACCTCCCCCGGTCCTGAGATGCCGGCGCGGGTGCTGCGTGCCGGGTACGGCACGCCCGTGGACCGGGACCTGTTCCCGGACCCCCATGCCCTGGACGCCCGCGCGGGGCTGCGTCCCGTCCACGAGCTGCTCGTGGGGCGCAGGATCGCCGTCCTCACGGGAGCTGGGGTCAGCACGTCCTCCGGGATCCCCGACTACCGGGGACCCGATGCGAAACCCCGCAACCCCATGACCTACCAGGAGTTCATCGCGGACGTGGGCAACCGCCGCCACTACTGGGCGCGCAACCAGTTCGGCTGGCACTTCGTGGCGCGAGCCGAGCCGTCAGCGGCGCACACGGCTCTGGCCACCCTGGAGACGGCAGGCGCCGTGGACGGGATCATCACCCAGAACATCGACCGCCTGCACCAGAAGGCGGGATCACTCGCGGTCGTGGACCTGCACGGGACCTACGCGTGGGTCGTGTGCACCTCGTGCCGCTCGCGCTTCCCCCGGGAGGAGGTCTCGCGCTACCTCGACGAGCTCAACCCCGGCTTCTACGACGGCATGGACTCCGCGGCGGACGTGGAGTACGCCCCGGACGCCGATGCCACCGTGGAGCACACCGCGGGGTTCCGGGTCTGGGACTGCCCGGTCTGTCAGGGGGTGCTGAAGCCGGACGTCGTGTTCTTCGGGGAGAACGCCACGGCACTGAACGTGGCGCTGGCCCGACGGATGGTAACGCACGCGGACGCCCTGCTGGTGGCCGGCAGCTCCCTCACGGTGAACTCGGGCAGACGCTACGTCAGGCAGGCCGCCCGGGAGGGCAAGCCCGTGGTGATCGTCAACCACGGGGTGACCGGCGCGGACGAGCTGGCCACGCTCAAGGTGGATGCCCGGGTGGGGGAGTTCCTCACAGATCTCGCATCCCTGCTGGTGCCTTGAATCCGGTGCTTGCCCCCGCCCGGAGGAGCACATAGACTCAAACCACGAGACCCCGGGGGTCTGCGGAGGGGAAGCCGCGGATGTCATCGGGGTCTCGCTCTGTCTGCAGTGCCCGTTCCGTGTCCGCACGGTGGCGGCACCGACTCCGAAGGCCCCGCATCCGTGAGGACGCGGGGCCTTCGGAGTTCACCGGGTGCTCAGTCGACGGGGTCGATGACCGGCTTGGCGGCCTGGGCGCCGCGGCACTGCTGGGCCCACAGGGCCGCACCCACGATGCCCGCGTTGTTGCGCAGGGCGGCGATCTCCACCGGCGTGCGCAGCTCGAGGTAGGGGAGGAACTTCTCCGAGTTCTTGGACACGCCGCCGCCGATGATGAACAGCGACGGGGAGAACAGGAACTCCACGTGGGAGAAGTAGCGCTGGAGCCGCTTGGTGGCCCACTTCTTCCAGGGCAGCTGCTCGCGTTCGCGCGCGGCCGCGGAGGCGCGGGTCTCGGCGTCGTGGCCGTCGATCTCCAGGTGGCCGAGCTCGGCGTTGGGCACGAGCTGACCGTTGAGGATCATGGCCGAGCCGATGCCGGTGCCCAGGGTGATCACCATGACCAGCCCCTCCTTGCCCTTGCCGGCACCGTAGTGCGCCTCGGCGAGACCGGCGCCGTCGGCGTCGTTGAGCGCCTCGACCTCGCGACCCAGGGTCTCGGTCATCAGTGCGTCCACGTCCGTGTTGATCCAGGACTTGTCCACGTTCGCGGCGGACAGGGCCACGCCGTTCTTGATGATCGCGGGGAACACGATGCCCACGTTGCTGTCCGGTGCCGGGGCCTCCGGCCGGGACTGCAGCTCGTCCACGATCTGGCGCACCACGTCCGCCACCGCCTCCGGGGTGGCCGGGTGCGGCGTGGGGATCCGGAAGCGCTCGCCCACGAGCTGGCCGGTGGCGAGATCCACGATCCCGCCCTTGGTGCCGGTACCACCAATGTCGATTCCAATGCCGTACTGCGAGACGACACCCTGCGGAGTACCTGAGCTCATGAACGGTCCCTTCGGTTCACGGTCTGACGCTGTTCCGGGGCGGCGGAGTTCTCCCGCTCGCCCCGTGCCTTCGAGTTTACGGGCCGACGTGCGCGGATCACGGGAGGGTGAGGATCTCCACGCCGTCCTCGGTCACGACCATGGTGTGCTCGTACTGCGCGGTGCGCATGCGGTCGTGCGTGGTGATGGTCCAGTCGTCCTCCCACTGGTCCCACGCGATGGTTCCCAGGGTCAGCATGGGCTCGATCGTGAAGATCATCCCGGGGACCATCTCGGTGCTGTAGGACGGGGCGGCGTCGTAGTGCGGGACGATCAGCCCGGTGTGGAACTCGCGCCCCACGCCGTGGCCGGTGAAGTCCCGCACCACGCCGTAGCCGAAGCGCTGGGCGTACTTCTCGATGACCCGGCCGATCACGTTGATCTCGCGACCAGGGCGGACGGCCTTGATGGCGCGGTTGGTGGCTTCGAGCGTGCGCTCGACGAGCAGCCGCGAGTCCTCGTCCACGTCCCCCACCAGGAACATGGCGTTGGTGTCCCCGTGCATCCCGTTCTTGTAGGCGGTGACGTCCAGGTTGATGATGTCCCCGTCCTCGAGCACCGTGGAGTCCGGGATGCCGTGGCAGATGACCTCGTTGAGAGACGTGCAGATGGACTTGGGGAAACCGCGGTACTCCAGGCAGGAGGGGTAGGCCCCGTGGTCGCACATGTACTCGTGGGCGATCCGGTCCAGCTCGTCCGTGGTGACCCCCGGCTTCGCCTCGGCACCCGCGGCCTGCAGGGCGCGCGCCGCGATCTGCCCCGCCTCACGCACGAGCTCGATCTCCTCCGGGGTGTAGACGTTGGACGCACTGCCCTCGTCCGGTTCGGTCCGCCCCACGTACTCCGGGCGCTCGATGCCGCGCGGCACGGGCCGCAACGGGGAGAGCGAGCCGGGGCGCAGCGCGCCGATCGGGGCGGTGGATCCGGGAGCTGGGGCGAGGTTGTGGCTGGTCACGATGGGTCGATGCCTCCTGCGGCGGTGGACTGGTGTGCTCCGGGGCGTCGGTGCCTCCCGGGGACCTGATTCACCAACTAGCCTAAGCCTTGGGTCCCGGGCTCGTTCCGCCCGGGTGTTCGCGACCCGCCTCCCGGCGGGCAGACGGCGCGCCGCGCCGGAGAGAGAGGCAGCACATGGCCGAGTACTGGTTCAACCTCTACACCAAGCAGGTGGAGGAGGGCCCGCAGGACGACTACCGCAAGCTCATGGGCCCCTACGCCACGCGCGAGGAAGCGGCCAGGGCACTGGAGCACGCGGCGGAGAACACCAAGCGGTGGGACGACGAAGACGCCGCGTTCCAGGGCGACTGAGCCCGGGAGGGGGCGGGCGGCGTCGTCACCCGCGGTAGGTGTGCTCCTCCGCGGGGAACGCTCCCGAGCGCACGTCCGCCACGTAGGCGGACACGGCGTCGCCCGCGACCCGCGCGAGATCGGCGTACTGGCGCACGAACCGCGGCATGTGCCCGGTGCGCAGCCCCAGCATGTCCTGCCACACGAGCACCTGCCCGGTAGTCACGTTCCCCGCGCCGATGCCCACGGTGGGGATCTCCAGCGCGTCCTCCACCGCGGTAGCGGCGTCCGCGGACACCATCTCCAGCACCACGGCGAAGCACCCGGCGTCCTGGACGGCGCGGGCGTCCCGGAGCAGCTGTTCGGCGGCCCCGCCGCGGCCCTGGATGCGGAAGCCGCCCAGCGCGTGCTCCGACTGCGGGGTGAAGCCCACGTGCCCCATGACCGGGATCCCCGCGCGGACCACTGCGGCGATGTGCTCCGCCACGACCTCACCGCCCTCGAGTTTGACGGCGTGCGCGCCGGTCTCCTTCATGATCCGCGCGGCGCTGCGCACGGCCTGGGCGGGGGACTCCTCGTAGGAGCCGAACGGCAGGTCCACCACCACGAGCGCCCGCTGCACGCCTCGCACCACCGCCGCCGCGAACACGACCATGTCCTCCAGGGTGACCGGGAGCGTGCTCTCGTGGCCCAGCACGGTGTTGCCCAGCGAGTCGCCCACGAGCAGCACGTCCACGCCGGAGCGGTCGAAGATCCCGGCGGTGAGGACGTCGTAGCTGGTGAGCATCGAGAACTTCTCGCCCGCGTCCTTGGCGCGCCGCAGGTGCACGGTGCGCACGCGCTTGACGTCGGCGAGGGCGGGTGTCACAGGGGTCCCGGGAACGGGCTGGGAGTCGGTCATCGCTCCAGCCTACCGGCCGTCGGGACGGCGTTGCGGTGGGGATCCGCGGTGTGCACGACGCCGGTCGACCACCTCCCGCACCCCGCGGCACCGCCGCGCGGGGCGGGATTCTCCGGCCGCGTCCGTGGGCCTGGAAACCCCGGGTTCCCCGGCCGCGTGCCTCGGCCCGGAACACCGGGTTCATCATCTGGTGGGTGCCAGGACGACTCCGCACCGGGCGGCTACGACGAGGCGGGCACCGAGCTCGAGGCGCTCTGACCGGGATGTCGGCGCGGGCCGATACAGTGGGGCCTGGCTCCGTCGGGTGCGCGCACCCGGACACCGAGCTCGTGAACCGCTGTGCCGCAGCCCCGAGGAATCCGAGGTGGACCCATGGACCGTCAGCAGGAATTCGTTCTCCGCACCATCGAGGACCGGGACGTGCGCTTCGTGCGGCTCTGGTTCACGGACGTCGTGGGCACCCTGAAGTCCATCGCGCTGGCCCCGGCGGAGGTGGAGTCCGCGTTCGAGGAAGGTCTCGGCTTCGACGGCTCCTCGATCGAGGGACTGTCCCGGGTGTTCGAGTCGGACATGCTGCTGCAGCCGGACCCCTCCACGTTCCAGCTGCTGCCGTGGCGCGGCGAGGACGAGCCCACGTCCCGCATGTTCTGCGATCTCAAGACCCCGGACGGTGAGCCCTCCGCCGCGGATCCCCGGGGCGTGCTCAAGCGGGTGCTCGCCAAGGCCTCCGACATGGGGTTCACGTGCTACACCGCGCCGGAGATCGAGTTCTACCTGCTGCGCTCCCCGGAGCTGGACCCCCGCACGGGGGAGCCCGTGCCCGTGGACTACGAGGGCTACTTCGACCACGTCCCCGGCGGCGTGGTCCAGGACTTCCGGCGCCGGGCGGTGAGCATGCTGGAGGCCGTGGGGATCTCCGTGGAGTTCTCCCACCACGAGGCCGGGCCGGGACAGAACGAGATCGACCTGCGCTACGCGGACGCCCTGCAGACCGCGGACAACATCATGACCTTCCGCACCGTGGTCCGGGAGGTGGCACTGTCCCAGGGCAGCTACGCCACGTTCATGCCCAAGCCGTTCTCCCGCCACCCCGGCTCCGGCATGCACACGCACTTCTCCCTGTTCGAGGGGGACACCAACGCCTTCTACGAAGCCGGGGCGGAGTTCCGGCTCTCGGACACCGGCCGCCACTTCATCGCCGGACTGCTGCGCCACGCGCCGGAGTTCACCTCCGTGACCAACCAGTTCGTGAACTCGTACAAGCGGCTGTGGGCCGGGGACGAGGCGCCGTCCTACATGTCCTGGGGCCACAACAACCGTTCCGCGCTGGTGCGCGTGCCCCTCTACAAGCCGGACAAGGTGCAGTCCTCGCGGATCGAGTACCGCGGCATCGACTCCGCCACCAACCCGTACCTCTCCTACGCCGCGCTCATCGGCGCGGGGCTCAAGGGGATCGAGAACGAGTACGAGCTGCCGCCCGTGGAGATGGACGACGTCTTCTCCATGAGCAGCGCCGAGCGCCGGGCCGTGGGACACAAACCCCTGCCGTCCAGCCTGCACGATGCCATCGGGCTCACCGAGGAGTCCGAGTTCATGGCCGAGCTGCTGGGGGAGCAGGTCTTCGAGTACTTCCTGCGCAACAAGCGCCGCGACTGGGACCAGTACCGCCAGGAGGTCTCCCCGTACGAGCTGCGCACCAACCTGGGCATCCTGTAGGCGCCGGCAGTGAGCACCGGGAGCGGGGGAACCGCGGGACAGGGCGCCACGGCCAAGGAGTGCGCGGAGACGATCTCCGCGAAGCAGCTGATCGGCGTGGGCTTCGCGGACGTGACCAACGCGCGGCGGTGGCTGGGCTTCCCAGAGCTCGACGCCGTGGACCTGCCGCGGCTGCTCGAGGGGCTGGCCCACGCGGCGTCGCCGGACGTGGCGCTGCAGCTGATCGTGCGGCTGATCGAGCAGCACCCGGAGGTGGCGCGGCGCGTGACCGGGGATCCCGCGGACTCCGAGACGATGTTCCGGCTGCTGGGGGCCTCCGAGGCGCTCGGTGAGTTCCTGCTGCGCGCTCCCGAGAACCTCGACCTGCTGGACATCCGCCCCGAGGACCAGCCGGGCGCAGAGCAGCCGGACGCACTGCGCAGAGAGCTGCTCGGGTCCGTGGGCGCGGATCCGGACGCGGGGACACCCGTGGCCACCGTAACGGGCCAGGAGGCGCAGAAGGCGCTGCGCGTGGCCTACCGCCGGGGTCTGGCGCGGGTGGCCATCCGGGACGTGGGCGCCCTGGACCCGGTGGCGTACATGCCCGCCGTGGGCCGCCAGCTCGCGGACCTGGCGGGGGCAGCGCTCGAGGCGGGACTGGCCGTGGCCCGTGCCCAGGCCCACGAGCGCTGGGACCCCGCGCTGGTGGAGCAGGTGCGTCTGGCCGTGATCGGCATGGGCAAGTGCGGCGCGCGCGAGCTGAACTACATCTCGGACGTGGACGTCGTGCACGTCATGGAGACCCGCGCGGCGGAGTCCGGAGAGGTGCCCGACGAGAACACGGCCACCGAGATCGCCACGGAGCTCGCGCACCAGCTGGCCCAGGCCATGATGGCCACCGGTCCGGAACCCGCCCTGTGGGAGGTGGACGCGAACCTGCGCCCCGAGGGCAAGGACGGGCCGCTGGTGCGCACACTGGACTCCCACGTGCGCTACTACAAACGGTGGGCGAAGTCCTGGGAGTTCCAGGCCCTGCTCAAGGCCCGGTGCGTGGCCGGGGACCGTGAGCTGGGGGAGCGCTATGAGGACGCGATCGCCCCCTTCATCTGGTCCTCCGCGGAGTGCGAGGGCTTCGTGGAGTCCGTGCAGGCCATGCGACGCCGCGTCACGGAGAACATCCCCGAGGCGGACCGGGACCGCCAGATCAAGCTCGGGCCCGGCGGGCTGCGGGACGTGGAGTTCACGGTGCAGCTGCTGCAGCTCGTGCACGGTCGAGGCGACGAGACAGTGCGGACGCGCGCCACCACGGACTCGCTCGCGGCACTGTCCTCGGGCGGGTACATCGGGCGCAAGGACGCCGAGGAGTTCGGGCGCAACTACCGGTGGCTGCGGCTGCTGGAGCACCGGATCCAGCTCTTCCGGCTGCGCCGCACCCACCTGATGCCCCGCGACGAGCGGGAGCTGGCGGTGATCGCCCGCTCGATCGACGGCGCCACGGAGGGCAGCCACCCCACCGCGGCCAAGCTCGTGGAGCGGTGGTCGGGGCTCAAGCGCAGCGTGCGCTCGATGCACGAGCGGATCTTCTACCGCCCGATGCTCGCGGCGCTCGCCAACGCCCCGGCGGACACCACGCTCACCACGGACTCCGCACGGGACCGCCTGGCGGCGCTGGGCTACCAGGACACCCGGGCCGCGATGCGGCACATCGAGGCGCTGTCCCGTGGTGTCAGCCGGCGGGCCGAGATCCTGCGGACCCTGCTGCCGGTCCTGCTCGACTGGCTCGCCGAGGGCGTGGACCCGGACGCCGGTCTGCTGAACCTGCGCCGGGTGTGCGAGTCCCTGGGCACCACCCCGTGGTTCCTGCGCCTGCTGCGGGACTCCAACGCCGCCGCAGAACGGCTGTGCAGCATCCTCTCCAGCTCCCGCTACGTCTCCGACCTGCTGGAGGTCTCCCCGGAGTCCACCGCCTGGCTGGGGGACGACTCCCTGCTGGCCACCCGCAGCCTGGAGGACCTGGGGGTGGAGATGCGCTCGCAGCTCACACGGCACCGGGATCCGGACGAGGCCATCCGGGCGATTCGGCAGATCCGGCGGCGCGAACAGCTGCGGATCGCGCTCGCGGACACGAGCGGCGTCGCCGACGTGGAGACCACGGTGGCGGGACTCTCCGACGTGGACCAGGCCACCGTGATGGCCGCGCTGCACCTGGCCCAGAAGGAGTACGAGGCCGAGCACGAGGGCGAGCTGCCCGCAAAGCTGCTGGTGGTGGCCATGGGCCGCCAGGGCGGGCGGGAGATCGGCTTCGGCTCGGACGCGGACGTGGTGTACGCCTACGAGCCCGTCGAGGGGGCGGACGCGGGGGAGGCGCAGACCGCGGCGGAGGCCGTGCTGAACCGCATGGTCAAGCTGCTCAAGCAGCCGTGCACGCCGCCCATCCAGGCCGAACGGGTGCTGGAGATCGACAACGACCTGCGTCCGGAGGGACGCTCGGGCGCGAAGGTGCGCTCGGTGGCCTCCTACGCGGAGTACTACGAGCGATGGGGCGAGACCTGGGAGTTCCAGGCCCTCACCCGCGCCCGGTTCATGGCCGGTTCCGAGGACGTGGCCCGCGCGTTCTTCCGCGTGGTGGATCGCCACCGCTACCCGGCCGAGTTCACGGACCGTCAGCTCGTGGACATCCGACGCATGAAGGCCCGGGTGGAGAGCGAGCGCATGCCCCGCGGCGCGGACCCCCTGCGGCAGGTCAAGCTCGGCCGCGGCGGGCTCTCGGACGTGGAGTGGCTCGTGCAGCTGCTGCAGCTGCGGCACGGTCACGAAGTCCCGGAGCTGCGCACCACGTCCACGCTTCCCGCACTGCACGCGGCGGTCGCGGCGGAGCTCGTGGGGCCCGAGGACGCCTCGATCCTGGAGCACGCGTGGAAGCTCGCCACGGACATCCGCAACGGCAACGTGCTGCGCTCGGGCCGCGCCTCGGACTCCGTGCCGTCGCGGCGCGCCGACCTCGAGGCCGTGGCGCGGTGGATCGGGTACGAGCCCGGTTCCGCCACCCAGCTGGAGGAGGACTACCTGCGGATCACCCGGCAGTCGCGTTCGGTGTTCGAGCGGCTGTTCTACGGCCGCTGAGGGACGACGCCGCCGCACGGACCCCACCGGGGCGGGCGTCGGGGATGAGGACTCGCATGAGCCGTGGCACTGACCGCGTGGTCCTGCGCCCGGCCCGCGCGGAGGACGTGGGTGCGATTGCTGCGCTCGTGTCGGCCGCCTATGCCCCGTACATCTCGCGCATGGACCGGGAACCGGCACCACTGACCGCGAATTACGGTGGCCTCGTGGCGCGGGGGCGGGTGACCGTGGCGGTGGCGAGCGGGGAGGTGGTCGGGGTCCTCGTCACGGTGGCGCAGCAGCACCACCTGCTCGTGGACAACGTGGCCGTGGCCCCCGAGACCCAGGGTTGCGGAGTGGGGCGGAGACTGCTGGAGCACGCCGACGCGCAGGCGCGCTCCCTCGGGCTGGACGAGCTGCGCCTCTACACGAACGCGGCGATGACCGAGAACCTGCGGTTCTACCCGCGCCACGGGTACCGCGAGACCGGTCGGCACCGTCACGAGGGGTTCGACCGCGTCTTCTTCACCCGGCGCCTCGGGTGACGGGTCCCGGGGTCGTTCCAGGAGGCGTCACGCCTGCCGGCGAGTCATTCCGGTCTCAGAGGCGGCCGTTGGTACCGTCCTGGAAGGCGACGTCCCGCGAACCCACCTGGCGCGACACCGAGAGGTGACCGCCCAGGTACCCGCCGAGACCCGCTGCGGACATGGCCCCCACGGCGAGCACACGCCCCATGCCGTGGCGCCCGGAGCGTCGAGCGAGCCACGAGCCGGCCTGCAGCCCGGTGGCGACGCCGTTGGCGCCGGCGTGGACCACGGTCACGCGCCGGTCGCGCTGCTGGAGCCCGGAGTACTCGGCCCACCCGGTGAGCGCGGAGGGCACCGCAGACAGCACGCCGACACCCGTGAGCAGCCGCGCCGCGCGGCGCTCGTCCGGCCCGCCCAGAACGTCCAGGGCGAGCGCGCTCAGCCACGTGCCCATGGGGACTTCGATGAGCAGCGGGTGCAGCGCGTGCCCCAGGCGCTTGCCCCGCAGCAGTTCGCGGACGCCCTCGTTGACCGTGGCCACCGTGGAGAGGACGTCCGCGGCGCGGACCACCGGGTCCAGGGCCCGCGCGTTCTCGAGGGCGCGTACGGCCGGGGTGAGAAAGCTCTCCGGGGTGGCAGAGGTGTGAACGTGCTGTGAGGTGGTCATGGCAGAACCTCTCGTCGCTGACGGTGTGAGGCCATCTTGGCACTGTCAGGATCGTAGTGCTCCACCCCTGTGGATGCTGTGCGTGGCCACCACCGCCCTGCGTCGGTGTGTTTCCCGAGTCTCGACACATGAGCGAACACAGGGGGGGTGGGCCACGAGGATGGCCCGTGTCAACGAGACCGATTCCACCATGCTCTGACCAGGCGTTTCGTGGTGCCCCAGCAGGGAGTCGAAAACGCCGTCCGCGCGTGTCCCTTGACGGTACGGCTCGGAACGACGCGGAACGCGGCTAACCCGATACGGGCCGAGGCACCGGGCTCGTTGACGCGGTCAACACGCCTGCGCTCGAAACTGTGACGGGCCGGTAGCCGCCCAAAGCGAGAGGAGCGGTATTGCCGTAGCAGCACCCCTCCTTGCAGGCCTCACATCTTGGTTCACGCGACTTTCGCGTAGTTCTCCCTGACAAAGTACCGGGCATGAGTGCGCCGAACGTCGTCCAAGGACGGCGCGATGACGGAGACGATCTCGACATCGGGATCCCTGTTCGTCGCCTCTCGGGACATGCGATCCTCGAAGGCAAGGTCGGCACCGTTGTCTTGGAGGTAGGGCGTCACCCTACAGTTGCCAGTACTGCGGCTGTACTGGATCACGAATCCAGGCATGTTGTGGGTCCTTTCGTGTGCTTGTCCACCATAGACCAATCCCGACTTGGGATCGCCTCAACTAGCCGCTGGCGCACCCACTCGAGGTGGTGCTCCACCTTCGCGCCGAGCTCTCCGAGATGCCGTTCGATTCCTTCGAGGTCGGCGGCTACTTCAAGTTTGGCGGGGTTCTGCAGTCGTTCGACCCGTGTCATCTGGGTGAAGAGTTTGACTTGCTGCGCTTCGTACCGAGCGATCAAGTCGACAGAGATCTCTTCCACGAGCTGGACGATCTGAGCCAGATGTTTGTCTCGAGGGATGCCCCCGTACCGGATCTCCCGACCCACCTTGTCCGCCAGAGTCTCGTAAAGGTTCGCCCAGCGACCCTGGAGAGAGGTTCTAACTTGTACTTCGATCGGACAGGCCCCTGGTGGACGCAGGATTACATGCACCGCCCGGTACCCGGCATGATCCCCGCTCCTACGATCAAGCACTTCGGCAGGCACACCACCATCCAGATTATGCGCCACGATCGACTGGACCACGGCGTCCTGCTGATCAAGTCTCATGTCAGCCTCGAACCGGACCCCAGCGACATCTTGGATGCTGGGCAACTTGTAGTCAGGCTGCCGCTGCAGCTTGTCCCGCAACGTTTCTTCAGTCTTGAATCGACCGGTGATCGAGGGATGCTGGGGGCCTAGAAGGGGCTCCCAGTCAGAGGCAATCAAGAACCGCTGGGCTTCACCCACCAGTCTGTTGTACCAGGCCATGACTTCTACGTAAGTTGGGACCCCCGCGGGCACCTCTGTGGAGTCTCGGATGGACTTCCCCAGCGCCTTGAGTTTGGCCTTACTCCAGGGGCAAGGTGTGTACCTCGGACCCGGTGTCAGGGGTACGGCATCAGTCGACAAGTTGGCCATAGATCCAAGCTACCCCCACACCCGGGGTACTTCCTCAGCGGCTAAGACATATCACCCCTTGACTCCGCGATCTCCGCGGTGCTCGCGCGCTGCAGGCGGTCAGCGAGCGCGCGTTCCGTGACGCCGAGCTCTTGGGCGAGATGCCACGAGCCTAGCTGTGAGCCGGCATGCGCGGTGACGGCCGCCCAGGGGGTAAGCAGAGGCGCGGTGTCCGCGCGTACTTGGTCCTCGACGGGGGGCGGCTCATGCCGGTTGTGACCGCGGGCGAGGTGGATGAGTTCCTGGGTGAGGGTGCAGCGGGCTTCGACGGCCGTGAGGTGCTAGGCCAGCCAGATCTGCCGACCATCGGCGGATCCACTGAGGTGCCACAGGGGCATGCGGGTGACCTCGATGACGCGTTCGTCGGTGACTACCCAGGGGCCGAACAGCCATGCGATTGTCGTTGTGAGCGAGGATACGCATGGGGCGGGGCCTGGGATGATCCCGGGCCCCGCCCCATGCGTGGTGCTGGCAGTGCGCGCTGACTACGGCGTGTCGGTGCAGGTGGCGATCGAGTAGGCGCCGGTCGCGGTGTTCTCCTGGACCTTCTTGCCGTCACGCGTGAGCTTGCAGGTCACCTTCGCGTCAGCCGAGCCGGACTTGTCCTGCACGGTGACCGTGAAGAAGTCCGAGCTCTTGGCGCTCACGGTCTCGGTCCAGGTCGTACCAATCTCGGCAGTGCTCATGGATCCACCGGCACCGTAGGACGCAGTCGCGGACTCCGAGGCCGTAGCAGCGACTTGCAGCTGGTCCTTCCCGCTCGCGGCCCCGTCACTGCTCCCGCCCTCTGCCGACTCGCTCGGAGTGCTGGACTGGATGGAATCGTTCACCGTCTTCGCCGCGCCACCGATCAGCGTGGCGCAGCCGGCGAAGAGCAGGATCAGCAGCAGAACGATGCCGCCCACGATCCACGGCCACTTCTTCCGCTTCTTCTTCGGCGGCTCCTGGTAGTAGCCCTGCTGGCCGTAGGGCTGACCGCCCTGATGGGGGTAGCCATTTTGCGGCTGGTGGTTCTCCGGCTGGCCCTCGGGGCCGGGACCGTTGACGGGGGTGCTCATGGTGTTCTCCCTGATGTGATGTGATGTGCGTGGCGGATCGTTCATGCAATAGCAAACGAGTGCGTGCGCACAAACCTACCGGGGCCCTCGTGCTGCCGGTGGTCGGCGTCACATCGTGTCGCGAGTGGGTCAGGCCCCGCCGGTCTGCGTCCGCGTCAGCATCCTGTGCGTCCCGCATGGCCCGGCGTAGCTGGGGGAGTTGTGCGCTGCACGCGCCACATCAGAGGCCATTTCAGGTGACCGGGCGCACCGTCAAACAACACGTCGTCATCGTGCGCCGGGCTTTTCCCGGCGCGCTTCCGTGCTCGGGTCCTGCTCGTGTTCTCTGTCGTCGTGTTCATGGGTGCTCGCCGTTCGCATGGCACGGACGACCGCGAGGAGGAGCCCGCAGTCGTGGTCCGCGAGGTGGTACTCGGCGCGAACAGCGTCCTTGGGTACCCGATCGGAGCTGGTGTCTGCGGTGAGACCCATGGAGGCCAGAGCTGCGCGGCCCACAACGTGCTGCGGTAGGCCGAGTGCGACAGCGTCGCCGCGGAGCTGGTCTCCGCTGAACGTCTTCACCTCGTCGCGTGCGAGCTCGCCTCACCGGGACTTGTTGAGTCCGGTGCCGGCGGGGGAGCGGCCCTCGAGGTCTCGGTAGGGCCAGCCGTTGCTGTTCCTCCGCCGCTACATGATCGGCGGGGGGTTGCTGACGTGTTCACGGGATCATCCTGACGAGTCCATCTGGCGGGGAGCGAGGCGCTCGCTGTCGGCATCACGCCAGAGCACCGCCCACCCGGTCGTGCCTTCTTTGCGCACGCGCTCTCGGATGCTCGCCATCGTCCTGAGCATAGGGCCGTGTCAACGAGACCGATTGCACCATTCTCTGACTAGGCGTTTTGTTGTGCCCCAGGAGGGAGTCGAACCCCCGACCAAGAGATTAGAAGGCTCCTGCTCTATCCACTGAGCTACTGGGGCGTGCCGCGCGCAGCGATCATCCAGTTTAGCAACGCGGCGGGTGCCCGCCGCGCACTCGCGTGCGGTGCGCCCTGCACAGTCCTGACGACGACGCCACTCGGCCGTGGGGTCTCCCCAGAGGCGTCGCGCAGCGCTCGCGGCGGCCCCGGTGCACCGGACAGTGGGAGCACCCCGTACCGGGGTTCACCGACCACACCGGGGGATGCTCCCGGTAGGTCACGAGACGAGGAGCACCTCATGAGCGAGCACGTCACCCTGCGCGGATTCGTGGGCAAGGACCCGGAGTCGCGGCTGTTCGAGGACGGCACTATGGTGGCCAGGTTCCGCCTGGCCACCACCACCCGGCGCTTCGACGCCGCCAGCAACACGTGGCAGGACGGCACCACCAACTGGTACACCGTCCGGTGCTTCCGCTCCCTGGCCATGCACGTGATGGCCAGTGTGCGGCGCGGGCACCCCGTGGTGGTCACGGGCAAGCTCGGCATCAACGAGTGGCAGTCGGAGACAGGGCCCCGCACCGTCGTGCAGGTGGACGCGGCTGCGGTGGGCCACGACCTGAGCTTCGGCACCGCCAACTTCTCCCGCTCGGGTGGGCGGTCCCAGCGCCCCGAGCAGACCGAGGGCACACAGGCCCGGGACGAGGAGGACGACCGCGCCGGGGACGGCACGGGCGGCGTCGCCCACCACGACTCCGGAACCGAGCACGGCGAGCGGTTCCGCGATGCGCAGTCACTGGGTCTGGCGGAGAACGGCTTCGTGGACGTGACCTCGGGCGCGGTCATCGCCGTGGACGAGGACGACCACACCTTCGACGGTCTGGGCGACCGGAACGGCGACGCCGGCGGTGGGAACACCGAGGCGGAGCTCTCGGAGCCCGAGGACAGAGAGCCTGCCTCCGCAGTCTCCTGACGGACCACCGAAACCGTGGACACCCCCGGTTGCTCTGGCGCGTGAGGTGGCCGGACCGCGGGGTGGGCGTGTGGCTGATCCGCCGCGAGGTCCACGGGGGTGTCCCGGGCATGAGCGGGGCGCCTCCGGCCGGGTCCGTGGCACCGGCCACACCGCCGCAGCCCCTGCGGGGATCGTGGCTCGCGGGGGCACGGCGGCGCGGTAGCCTGGAGGGCATGGCGGAATTTATCTACACCATGAACAAGGCCCGCAAGAAGGTGGGCGACAAGGTCATCCTGGACGACGTCACCATGTCGTTCTTCCCGGGCGCCAAGATCGGCGTCGTGGGCCCGAACGGCGCGGGCAAGTCGACCATCCTGAAGATCATGGCGGGGCTGGACCAGCCCTCCAACGGTGAGGCCCGGCTGAGCCCCGGCTACTCCGTGGGCATCCTGCTGCAGGAGCCCCCGTTGAACGAGGAGAAGACGGTCCTCGGCAACGTGGAGGAGGGCGTGGGCGAGATCAAGTCCAAGCTCGACCGCTTCAACGAGATCTCCGCGGAGATGGCCGAGCCGGACGCCGAATTCGACGCCCTCATGGAGGAGATGGGCAAGCTGCAGGAGGAGATCGACGCCGCGAACGCGTGGGATCTCGACTCGCAGCTCGAGCAGGCGATGGACGCCCTGCGCTGCCCCCCGCCGGACGCGGACGTCAAGGTGCTCTCCGGTGGTGAGCGCCGCCGCGTGGCGCTGTGCAAGCTGCTGCTGGAGAAGCCGGACCTTCTGTTGCTGGACGAGCCCACCAACCACCTGGACGCCGAGTCCGTGCTGTGGCTCGAGCAGCACCTCGCGAGCTACCCCGGTGCCGTGCTGGCCGTGACCCACGACCGGTACTTCCTGGACCACGTGGCCGAGTGGATCTGCGAGGTGGACCGCGGCCGCCTGTACCCGTACGAGGGCAACTACTCCACCTACCTGGACACCAAGGCCAAGCGCATGGAGGTCCAGGGCAAGAAGGACGCCAAGCAGGCCAAGCGCCTCAAGGACGAGCTCGAGTGGGTGCGTTCCAACGCCAAGGGCCGTCAGACCAAGTCCAAGTCCCGTCTGGCCCGCTACGAGGAGATGGCGGCCGAGGCCGAGAAGACCCGGAAGCTGGACTTCGAGGAGATCCAGATCCCGCCGGGACCGCGCCTGGGCAACCAGGTGATCGAGGCCACGGACCTCAAGAAGGGCTTCGGCGACCGCTCCCTCATCGACGGCCTCTCGTTCTCGTTGCCGCGCAACGGCATCGTGGGCGTGATCGGCCCTAACGGCGTGGGCAAGTCCACGCTGTTCAAGACCATCGTGGGCCTTGAAGAGCTGGACGGCGGCGAGCTCAAGGTGGGCGACTCCGTGCAGATCTCCTACGTGGACCAGGGCCGCGCCAACCTGGATCCGGAGAAGACCCTCTGGGAGGTCGTCTCGGACGGGCTGGACTACATCAACGTGGGCAAGGTGGAGATGCCGTCCCGCGCGTACGTCTCCGCCTTCGGTTTCAAGGGCCCGGACCAGCAGAAGAAGGCCGGTGTGCTCTCCGGCGGTGAGCGCAACCGCCTGAACCTGGCCCTGACGCTGAAGCAGGGCGGCAACCTGCTGCTGCTGGACGAGCCCACCAACGACCTCGACGTGGAGACCCTCGGCTCGCTCGAGAACGCCCTGCTCGAGTTCCCCGGCTGCGCCGTAGTGGTCTCCCACGACCGGTGGTTCCTGGACCGCGTGGCCACCCACATTCTCGCGTGGGAGGGCACCGAGGAGAACCCGGACAACTGGTACTGGTTCGAGGGCAACTTCGAGGCGTACGAGGAGAACAAGGTGGAGCGTCTGGGCGCCGAGGCCGCGCGTCCCAAGCGCCTCACGCACCGTCGCCTCACGCGCGACTGACGGCTTCGCCCGGTCCACCGCACGACGACGCCGCCGGTCACCGCCCGCACCACGGTGGGTTCCAGCGATCCCCGCAGCACCCTGCATGCCAGGGAGTTGCGGGGATCGTGTCGTGAGACGAGTTGAGGGTGCGTTCACGGGGGCCCATGAGGCGCGCGGTTCCGTGCACCTCCCGCGGTGACCTGGAACACTGGAGGCGCAGCACCCGCGTCCACGTTGGTGCGCGCCCAGCTGATCAGAGGAGCACCACCGTGAAGTTCGTCATCCTGATCCACTCGAACCCCCAGCCGTGGGCGCACCCCACGAGCGAGCACACACGCGAGTACCAGGCCCTGCCCCGGGAGCAGCAGGACGCGCTCGGCGCCACGTGGGACCGTGTGGTCGGGGAGGCCCAGGCGAACGGGGAGATCGTGTTCGCGTGCCCCCTGGCAGACCCTGCCGCAGCCCGCGTCTACGTGCACCGCGGTGAGCCCGTGGCCACCGAGGGGCCGTACGCCCGTGCGGAGGAGCACCTCGCGGGCTTCTTCGTGATTGATGTCGCCTCCCGTGAGCGCGCCGAGCAGATCGCGGCCGCGTTCTCGTGCCCCGGGGACACGGTGGAGCTGCGTCCGGTCATGTCCCCGGGCCCCGGGGCCTGAGGACGCCCCCGGGGCCGGCCGGGTGACCGGCAGCCCCGGGCAAGCGCGGGCGGCGTCGTCAGCCCTGGGCGCGGGTGGCCGCTCCGTCCAGCCGCAGGAACGCGAGCCGCCCGGTCTTGCCCGGCAGGTCGATGGCGGGGCCGAGCTCGAAGCCGGTGGCCTCCAGCCGGGTGAGGGCGCGGTCGTTGGAGACGTCCGGCTCGGCCACGATGCGCCGCGCGGTGCCGTGGCGGGCGATCTGCTCGAGCACGCGCCGTCCGAACGCCCCGGTGAGCCCGGGAGTGCGGTGCTCCGTGGGAGCCAGCAGCACGTGGACCCCGAGGTCCCCGGGCTCCACCCGGTAGGCGGCACCCACGGGATCGGCGTGCGGCTCGTAGGTCTGGAAGATCCCGGCGGGGGCGCCGTCGAGCTCCAGGAGCCACGCGTGGTGGGTGGGGGAGTCGGCCAGGTGCGCGTAGACCTCCTCGACCTGCTCACGGCTGAGCCCGGTCATGCCCCAGAAGCGCGCGCGGGGTGTGCTGACCCACTCGTGGATCACGGCGGCGTCGTGCGCGGGATCCACGGGGCGCAGCCGTGCGTGAGGTCCAGAAGCGTGGCCCGCTGTGTTCTGTGAACTCCCGGGGAGGGTGCCCAGGTCGATCACGCCGCCCGTAGTGCCCACGGCGCCCGCGGGCACGAACGGCAGCGCCTGGTCCGTCTCGCCGCGCGCCCAGCGGTGCACGGGCGCCTCGTCCAGCCGGCCGCGGTCCACGGGATCGGGGGTGATCCACCACGACGCCGCCGGGTCGGCGAGGTCCCACAGCACCCGGGCCGCGGGCACGCGCAGGCACGCGGGGCCCGTGCCGGGCAGGGTGCCGGCCGCGAGCCACGGGGTGAACGCGTGCAGGGTTCCCCACGGCGGCAGCACGGATCCGGCGGGCCCGAGGTGCTCCTCGGCCACCCGTTCCACGGCGGCCAGCGCGCACCCGGTGACGTCCAAACCCAGGGCCGGCGCTCGGCGCACGATGTTCTCCACGGCGAGCCCCACGCGCCCGGTGCCGTGCAGGAACGGATCCCACAGGGCGGGCATGCCCGAGGGCGCCGAGAGCGCGGACAGGTCGGTGCTCGCCACGAGCTCCTGCACGAACGCGTCGCGCCACACCGCGAACCACGAGGCCGTCGTGGAGCCGGTGGACATGTCCCCGTCCCACGCGAGCAGTCGGGCGCGCACCCAGGAGGCCGTGTGGGACAGCCGTCGCCCGGGCGCACCGGGGCGGGCCGCACCGGGCGAGTCCTCGGCGGACGTCCCCTCCGTGGACCGCACCGGCTCGACGAACAGACTCCGCAGCAGCCGCGGCCAGTGCGGTGCGGCGGTGTCCAGCTGCGCGGCCAGCAGGTCTTCGTGGCGCACGACCCCGTGCTCGGCTACGGCGGCGTCCAGCAGGGCGGTGGCCCGGTCCGCGCGATGCGGGGAGGCGCACGCGAGTCGGGCCGCCGAGCCCTCGGCGTCCGACGGGCGCTGGTTCGCCCGCACCGTGATCCCGTGCAGCGCCCGGGGCGGTTCCGCGGCCCCGAGGAACGCCCCGGCCACCGTGTGACGGCACGCGCCGTGTGCGTCCGCCGCGAGGACGTCGTTGCACGGCACCGCCCACCCGGACTGCGCGGCCACCACGTCGTCCGCGGTGCGCGCGCCGAGCAGCTCACGGCACGCGGCGAGCGCCCGGGAGGGATCCGGCACGGGGGCGTGGGAGACCACGGTGACGGTCGCGGTGGAGCCTGGGGCGGCGTCGTCGAGCAGGGACTCCTCCGCGTCGGTGCCCGGCAGCACGAAGCCTGTTGCGCAGGAACGCACGGTGACGGTGCGCTCCACGCCGTCACGGGAGCGCAGCACGGTGCTGCGGGCGACGAGCGGCTCGCCCGTGTCCGTGACGTGCCACGTGCCGTCCCGGGCCTCGACGGACAGCTCGGTGAGGGTCTCGGTCACGGTCATGGCCGCGGTGATGGCCCACGCTGCGGTCTCGGTGCGCCCGAAGTGCGGCACACCCGGCAGCCCCACGAGGGCCAGACCGCGCACGCGGAGCCCCGGGGCGGAGAGGCACACGGGCTGGTAGGGACCGGACTCCTCGACGATCCGGTGGGGATCCGCCGCGAGCAGCGGTGCGCCGCTCATGGACAGCTCCCCGGGGACGAGCCACGCACTGGAGCCGGCGGCCGCGGGGGACTCGGCATCCAGCACGGGAACCCACTGCTCGCCGAGCACGCGCCGCACGCGGCGTCGCCACAGCTGCTCGGGGAGGCTGCCGGTGAGCAGGTGGGCGTCCAGGTGCACGGCGATCGGCGTCCACGGATCCCACGCGCGCACGGGGTCCTCGGTCAGACCCGCCTCGCGCACCTCAGAGGTCTCTGCCCAGACCCGCGCGAGCGCCTCGGAGATCCCGCGCGCATAGGTGGCGAAGAACTCCCGGTCAGCCGCCGACGCCGCCTCCCACCAGCGCCGTGCGGTGCCCACCACGTCCGCGGCGAGGCTCAGCGCGTCCGCGTCGAACGCGTCCGGCCCCAGCAGCTCGGCGGAGCGGGCCTCGGCCCGGTGGCGCAGCACCTCGGCGTGCCACGCACGGTCCAGGCCGGTGACGTACCCGTGGCCGCGGGCCAGCGCGGTGAGGTCATCGGCCTGGACGTGCGGCACTCCGGCCGGATCGCGAAAGACGCGCCATCCCTGTCCCTTGATCATCGAACTCCTCCTCGGGCGTGGTTGCGGAACGTGGCCAGCGGGTTCTCCAGCCGGCCGGCATAGGTCAGGGACTCCGACTGGTTCGTGAGGTCCACCATCCGCTGCGGGTTGCGCAGCTGCAGCCGGTTCAGGCACGAGTGCGCGAAGCTCTCCCGGAACAGGTCCAGCTCCCGCCAGTGCTCGGGGAACCGCTCGCGGTGTTCGTCCAGGGACTGGGCGGCGATCCCCCAGAACTGCGTCTCGTCCAGGATTCCGGTGGTGTGCAGCAGAACGGCCAGGTGGCGCAGCACGCCGTCGAGCACGTCCGTGTGGACCGCGAGTTCGCGCTCCTCGGGATCGGTGACGGCCCGGATGCGCTCGATGCCCTCGGGTAGCGGACGGTTGCTGAGCACGGCGACCTCCTCGCCGAGGTCCTTCCAGAACGCCCCCACGGGGAAGCCGTCGCGCAGCCGCAGGATCACGTTCTCGCTGTGGGGCATCATCGCCGTGTCCTGGGACAGCAGCAGGTGGGCCACCGGCACGAGGTACACGTCCAGCAGCGCCCGGACCCAGTCCTCGGACGAGGCTCCCGAACGCTCGATCCACGCCCCGGCCAGCGGGCGCCCAGCACGGTCCGTGTGCAGCACCCCGGCGAGGCTCGCGGCGTGCTCGTCCGGGGCCAGCAGGGGAAGCGGGGACTCGCGCCACAGCGCGGCCAGCTGCTTGGTGTAGTCCGAGCGCACCCCGCTGCGGTGGTGCGAGTCCCCGGTGTAGCCCACCGAGGCGTGCTCCCGCAGCACCCGGATGCCGCGCTCGCGGAGGAACTCGTCCTCCCGGGTGATCGCGTGCAGCCAGTCGCTGATGGCTGGCATGGCGCGCATGTACGCGGGGGACAGGCCCCGCAGGAAACCCATGCTGTGCACGCCCATCGCGGTCTTGGCATAGTCCCGGCGCGGATCGGTGACGTCCAGGAACGTGCGCAGGGACTGCTGCGCCCGCCAGAGGTGGTCGCCCTCACCCAGCAGCACCAGGTCCCGGCGCAGCACGTCCGGGAGCATCCCCGGCAGGATCCGGTGCTCCCACTGCCACGGGTGCACGGGGATCACGGTGTAGTCGTCCAGGTTCTCACCGGCGTCGCGGAGCGCGGCCCGGAAGCGCTCGCGCTCACCGTCCGTGAGGTGGCGCCGCACGTGCTCCTCGTGGTCCAGCTCCACGCCCAGGGACACGGTGCACAGGGACCGGCGCGCGGCCAGCCACGTCAGCGGGGTGGGCTCGGCGGCCTCCGGCGCCCAGGCCTCGGCCTCTGCGGCGCCCAGGCCCACGCGGCCCGAGCTCGCGACGAACCCGGGGTGCCCGCGGTCCAGGAAACGCTCCACCTCGGGCAGCTCGCTGTGGGCCAGCTGCGCCGCGGTGGGCGCGGGAGCCGCACGACGCCGCGCCATCGAGAACATGGTCGCGGAGAGGTCCTCCAGGTACAGCGGCAGCATCTCGTCGCTGAGCCCCAGCACGTCCCTGAGGTCCAGCACTGCCTGCTGGGCGTCCGGCGCGGCGCCGCCCGTCTCCCGGCCGCCCGCGGCCGCGGGCACGACGACGCCCGGTACCGGCGTCGCCGACGCCGCACCACCGCGTTCACAGAAGTAACGGTCCGGTGCGTGCTCGGGGTCGATGCGGCGCACCGAGTCCGGGTCCACCTCCCAGTGCTCGAGCGGGTGCCGGGTGGCCTCGAAGTACCAGCGCGGTGCGCCCGAGGCGTCGGCCACCGTCCACCCGTCACCGCAGGGTTCGGGGGTGAGCATCCGCTCGTGGCTGAACTCGGAGAACATCTTGGCGAGCACGTCCCGCTGCAGTGCACGGGCCGTCTCCCGGTCCAGGCCGGGCGCCCGCGTGGGGTGCGGTGCGGTGCGCCGGGTGTCGTCGGTCGGGTGCTGCCGCTGACCGAGGTCCGTCATCGGGTCACCTCCGTGCTGCGGTGCTCGGCGGGCAGCCGGGTGGTTGCCGTGGAGGGCGTGGTCCGATCCTGCGGGGTCGGCGCTGAACCGTCCCGGGCGGTGGCGGCCGTGCGACGGGGACCGCTGGGTGCGGGCGCATTCTCCGCTCCAGGGTTTCTGACGCCCGGGGAGTGCGGTGCAGCGCGTGGCTCGCGGCCGTCTGCGGCCGTGGGGCGCGGGCCGCCGGGAGCGGGCGAGTCCCTGACGTGGTCGCCCTGGGAGGGTGGGGCGGCGCGGCGCTCGCGGGCGGCGTCGTCCTCCCCGTCCTTCCAGGGTGCGGGGTCCGCGCGGTCGACGACGCTCACGCACGCCGTCTTGCCCGGCAGCGGGCACTCGCCCACCTCCCGGAACCCGGCCCACCGGTTGATCGCGCGGATCTTCTCGTTGCGCAGGTCCGGCTCCACGAGCACCCGTTGCACCGCCGGGTCCGAGAACAGGAACCGGAGGGCCGCGGCCATCACGGCGCGCGTGGTGCCGGGGACCGGGCGGGTGGAGGCAGCGACGAAGAGGTGCAGACCGGCGTCGCCGTCGCGCACGGGCCAGACCGCAGCGAGCGGGCTGCGGGCGGGGTCGTAGGTCTCGAGCAGGGCCAGCGGCTCGCCGTGCTCGCTCACGAGCCAGGCGTCCTCACCGGGAGCCGCCACCATCCGGCGGTACTCGCGGGCCACCTCCTCCGGGGACGCGCCCACGAGTTCCCACGCGTGGGCGCGCGGCGCACTGAGCCACTCGTGGAGCAGCGGCAGGTCCGCATCCACGTCCACCGGCCGCAGCGAGAACGTGCGCCCCTGCGTGTGGAGCGTCAGGGCGCCGTCGTGCCACCGGGAG
>NZ_JASDCY010000031.1:0-31446 GCF_030407675.1 Kocuria sp. APC 4018
GCGCCCGCCGGGTGCGCGGACCCCGCCGTCGCCATGGAGTCCCTCACCACCGCCGTGACGCTCGCGGGCATCGAGCGCCACCGGGGCCGTTCCCTGATGTTCCACGCGGCGGGTCTGGCGGACCCGGTGACGGGCGGCACGGCGGTGCTCGTGGCGGCGTCGGGAACCGGCAAGACCACGGCGGCGCGCAGGCTGGGTCGTGACCTGGGCTACGTGAGCGACGAGACCGTGTGCGTGGACCCCGCGGACCTCGGCATCGCGCCGTACCCCAAGCCGCTGTCGGTGGTGCGCGGCCCCGGCGAGCCCAAGGAGCAGGTCTCTCCCGACGATCTCGGCCTGCACCCCCTGCGCGGACCGGCAGCGCTGCGAGCGCTGCTGCTGCTCGAACGCGACCCCGCGCAGGAGCACCCGCACGTCACGGACCCCCTGCCCCTGGTGACCGCGCTGGCCACCCTGGTGCCCAACATCTCGGCTCTGCCCGCGCTGCCCCGCCCCCTGCGCACGCTCGTGCGCGCGATCGACGCGTGCGGCGGGGTCCGCGCCGTGCGCTATCGCGAGATCGACGACGTCGCCGCGCACGTCCACCGCCTCGCCACCGTTCCCGCCGTTCCCACCGAGCGGCCGCGTCCGCTGCGGGCGTGGGCCCCGGACCCGGCCGCCCCTGCGCGTCCCGGGCCGCACGACCCCGCCGCGACACCGGACTCCGCCGCCGGGTCGCCCCGCGGGGAGCCGACGGCGCACGGCGAGCGGGCGGCGTCGTCACCCGCTCCCCGTGCCCAGGCAGCCGCCCGCGAGCAGGCGTCCCGCGCCCCGGGCGGCGGCCACGTGGTGCCGGGCGAGCGAGCGGGCGGCGCGCATGCGGACGCGCACCCCGCCGAGACGCCCCCGGTGGCCCTCGGGCCGTGGGTCGAGGCCCTCGAGAACCCCGAGGACCCCTCCCAGCTGCTGGTGCTGCTGCCCGAACACCTGGTGGTGCTCGCCGGGATCGCCCCGGTGGTGTGGCACGTGTGCCGCGAGCACGGCCCGCAGGCCGCGGACTCGCTGCGCGAGATGCTGGACGCCGCGTGCGGTCCGCACCCCGAGTCCGCGCGGCTGACACGCGAGTGCGTGGGCGAGCTGCTCTCCCTGGGGGTGCTGCGGGAGGTCCCTGGGCCGGAAGAGTCGCCTTCCTCGACGGCCGCCGTCACGGCCGGCGTCCCCGGGCACGGGCATGCTGCCGGGGCCGAGGGACCCACCAGATCCTCGGTGGCCACCGCTGTCCCGTGCCCCGAGCCGTACCCTGCCCGGAACGCGCTGCCCGCCGCGCCGTAGAGTGGGCCCGTGGAACCTTCACTCATCCTCGCGTCCCAGTCCCCCGCCCGCGCCGGGCTGCTGAGCAAGGCCGGCATCCCGTTCGAAACCGTGGTCTCCCACGTGGACGAGGACGCCCTCGTGGCCGCCGAGGGGCCGCTGAGCCCCCGGGACACCGCGCTGCGCCTGGCCCGCGCCAAGGCCGAGGCCGTGGCCCAGTTGCCGGGCTCGGCTGGCGCGCTCGTGCTGGGGTGCGACTCCGTGTTCGAGCTGGACGGGCAGAGCTACGGCAAGCCGTACACCCCCGAGGTGGCGGTGGAGCGGATCGCGGGGATGAGCGGTCGCACCGGGACCCTGCACACCGGGCACTGGCTCGTGGACACGCGGCGCGATCCCGCCCTCGGGGAGGGTGCCACCGCCTCCGCGGACGTCCAGTTCGCCCACATGAGCGCCCAGGAGATCCGTGACTACGTGGCCACGGGGGAACCCCTGCAGGTGGCCGGGTCCTTCACCCTGGACGGGCGCGGGTCGGTGTTCGTGGAGCGCGTCACGGGAGACCCCAACGCCGTGATCGGGCTGAGCCTGTCCACGCTGCGGGAACTGCTGCGCGCGGTGGGGGTGTCGGCCACCTCCTGGTGGTCAGCGGCGTGACGAAGCGGACCGCACGGATTTGTAGGGGTTCCACAGCTGGCGTGACGGGTTGCCGCCACACTTAGGCGATCCCCCGGGACGGGCACTAATCTTTCGGCAGAGAGTCGACAAGGAGTTCACACGTGACAACCACCTCGCGGCAGCAAGAGGCCGCCACCGGCACCCGCCCCCTCACCAAGGTCCTCGTGGCCAACCGGGGGGAGATCGCGGTGCGCGTGATCCGTGCCGCCCGTGACGAGGGCATCACCTCGGTGGCCGTGTACGCGGACCCGGACCGGGACGCATTGCACGTGCGCATGGCGGACGAGGCCTACTCCCTGGGCGGCACCACCGCCGCGGACTCCTACCTGCGGATCGACAAGGTGCTCGACGCCGCACGGCGCTCGGGTGCCGACGCCGTCCACCCGGGCTACGGCTTCCTCTCCGAGAACGCGGAGTTCGCCGCCGCCGTGATCGACGCCGGCCTCACGTGGATCGGCCCGCCGCCCGCCGCGATCGCCCAGCTGGGTGACAAGGTCGCGGCCCGGCACATCGCCGAGAAGGTGAACGCGCCCCAGGTGCCCGGCACCGCGGACCCCGTCTCCTCCGCCCAGGAGGTTCTGGACTTCGCGGACCAGCACGGTCTGCCCATCGCGATCAAGGCGGCCTTCGGCGGCGGCGGTCGCGGCATCAAGGTGGTCCGCGAGCGGGACGCCATCCCCGAGCTCTACGAGTCCGCGGTGCGTGAGGCCACCGCCGCGTTCGGCCGCGGCGAGTGCTTCGTGGAGCGCTTCCTGGACGCTCCCCGCCACGTGGAGACCCAGTGCCTCGCGGACCAGTACGGCACCGTGGTCGTCGTCTCCACGCGGGACTGCTCGCTGCAGCGCCGCAACCAGAAGCTCGTGGAGGAGGCCCCCGCGCCGTTCCTGAGCGAGGAACAGAACCGGCGGCTCTACGAGTCCTCCAAGGCGATCCTTCGCGAGGCCAACTACCAGGGCGCCGGGACGTGCGAGTTCCTGGTGGGTCAGGACGGCACCATCTCCTTCCTGGAGGTCAACACGCGCCTGCAGGTGGAGCACCCCGTCTCCGAGGAGGTCTCGGGCCTGGACCTGGTGCGCGAGCAGTTCCGGATCGCCCGCGGCGAGGCCCTGGGCTACGAGGACCCCGAGGTGCGCGGGCACAGCATCGAGTTCCGCATCAACGGCGAGGACGCCGGGCGCAACTTCATGCCCTCCCCCGGCACCCTGACCACGTTCACGGTCCCCTCCGGACCGGGCGTCCGCGTGGACTCCGGTGTGGAGGCCGGCGAGACCGTGGGCGGGAACTTTGACTCCATGCTGGCCAAGCTCGTCGTCACCGGAGCCACCCGTACGCAGGCGCTCGAGCGTTCCCGCCGTGCCCTGCAGGAGATGACCGTCGAGGGCATGCCCACCGTGGTCCCGTTCCACCGCGCAGTAGTCTCCGATCCCGCCTTCGCCACCCCGGAGGGGACCCCCTTCACGGTGCACACCCGGTGGATCGAGACGGAGTTCGACAACAGCATCGAGCCGTTCGCCGCGTCCCCCGAGCCCGCCGCGGACGAGCCCGAGCGGCAGACCGTGGTGGTGGAGGTCGGCGGCAAGCGGCTGGAGGTCACCATGCCGCAGCTGCCCGGCACCGCCCGCTCCGCGGCGCCCGCCCAGGCCAAGCCCCGCAAGCAGCGCGGCGCCCGCGGCGGCACGGCCGCACGAGGCGCCTCCGGCGACGCCCTGACCTCCCCCATGCAGGGCACGATCGTGAAGATCGCCGCGTCCAACGGGGACGAGGTGGCCGAGGGCGACCTGATCGTGGTGCTCGAGGCCATGAAGATGGAGCAGCCGCTGACGGCCCACAAGGCCGGTGTGCTCAAGGACCTGGAGGTCTCCGAGGGGGACACGGTCTCTGCGGGCACCGTGCTGGCCACCATCGAGTCCTGAGTCCCCTCGCCCTCACGAGGCCCCGGTCCCCCGCGGACCGGGGCCTCGTGCGTTGCGCCGTTTCCTTGCGGACCGGGGCCTCGTGCGTTGCGCCGGACCCCCGACGACCGGAATCTCGTGCGGGGTACCGGTCGAGGCCCCCGGAACGGCCACCCGCAGGACGTCAACGGGATGTCTCACATGATGGACACCTGAATTCACCATGTGGTATCCGCGCCCCTATCTTGTAGTCATTCTTCGAACCGACTGCCGATGAGGAGCTCCATGTCCACGACCGCTTCCCCCGCGGGCCCCGGCTCGCCGTCCCTGAACCAGAGGGTGCCGCGCGGCCGCGTGATCCTGGCCTCCCTGGTGGGAACCACGATCGAGTTCTACGACTTCTACGTGTACGCCACGGCCGCCGTGGCCGTGTTCCCCGCCCTGTTCTTCACGGGCAACGACGACACCGCCAAGCTGCTGGCCTCGATGGCCACGTTCGCCGCGGCGTTCTTCGGCCGACCCATCGGCTCCGTGATCTTCGGGCACTTCGGGGACCGGATCGGCCGCAAGGCCACCCTGATCGGCGCCCTGCTGACCATGGGCATCGCCACGTTCCTGATCGGCGTGCTGCCCACGTACTACCAGATCGGCATCTGGGCGCCCCTGATCCTCACCATCCTGCGCTTCTGCCAGGGCGTGGGCCTGGGTGGCGAGTGGTCCGGCGCCTCGCTGCTGGCCACCGAGTACGCCGAGGAGGGCAAGCGGGCCCGCGCCGCCATGTGGCCCCAGCTGGGTGCGCCGTTCGGATTCATCCTGGCCAACGGCTTCTTCCTGCTGCTCACGGTGCTCATGCAGTTCGGCACCGCCGGTGAGGACCCGAGCACCAGCCACGCATTCCTGGTGTGGGGCTGGCGCATCCCGTTCCTGGCCTCGGTGGTCATGGTGCTGCTGGGCCTGTGGGTGCGCGTGAAGCTCGAGGAGACCCCCGTGTTCAAGCACGCGGAGAAGCAGGGGCAGAAGGTCACCGCCCCCGTGCTGGAGGTGTTCAAGACCTCGTGGGTGCAGATCGTCCAGGGCACGTTCATCATGCTGGCCACCTACGTGCTGTTCTACCTGATGACCGCGTGGATCCTCTCCTACGGCATCGGCAAGCCCGCCGCCGGTGGTCTGGGCATCCCCTACCGCACGTTCCTGGTGCTGCAGCTGCTCTCCGTGCTGCTGTTCGCGGCCATGGTCCCCGTCTCCGGCTGGCTCGCGGACCGCTTCGGACGCCGCTCGTCCCAGCTGGTGATCACGTCCCTGATCCTGGTCTTCGGGCTCACGTTCGGGATCGTCATGGCCCCGTCCCTCGTGGGCACGGGTGCCGAGGCCTCCCTGCCGCGCGTGCTGTTCTTCCTGACCGTGGGCATGACCCTGATGGGCCTCACGTTCGGCTCGATGTCCGCGATCCTGCCCGAGCTGTTCCCCACCAACGTGCGCTACACCGGCTCCGGGATCGCGTACAACGTGGCCTCGATCCTGGGCGCGGCCATCACGCCGTACATCGCCGTGATGCTCAACGCCAACTACGGAGTGGGCTCGGTGGGCCTGTACCTGTCCCTCGCGGCGCTCATCACGCTGGTGGCCCTGTGGTTCTCCCCCGAGACCCGCCACGTGGACATGAACACCGTGGGTGCCGCCCGGGTGGTCGTGGAGTAGCCCTCCCCCGCCCCGCGCACGACGACGCCGCGGTGACCTTCGCAGGAAGGGTCACCGCGGCGTCGTCGTACCGCCCCCGGGAGCCGGGTCAGCGGTGGACGTGCAGGCGGCGCGCGGCCTCCGCAATGGTCCCGGACAGGGACGGGTAGACCGCGAAGGTGTCCGAGAGGTCGTCCACGCCCAGGCGGTGGGTGACCGCGAGCGCGATCGGGAAGATCAGCTCCGAGGCGCGCGGGCCCACCACCACGCCGCCCATCACGGTGCCGCTGCCGCGGCGCGCGAAGATCTTCACGAAGCCGTCGTCCACGGCCATCATCTTGGCGCGCGGGTTGGTGGCCAGGTTCATGGTCATTCCGGTGAACATGGCGGGATCCGCCTCCACGTCCTGCTGGGTGATGCCCACGGACGCGATCTCCGGGGACGTGAAGATGTTGGAGGCCACCTCGTCCGTACGCAGCGGGTGAACGGTGTCACCCAGGATGTGCGCGACGGCGATGCGGCCCTGCATGGCGGCCACGGAGGCGAGCGGCATGACGCCCGTGCAGTCGCCCGCGGCGTAGATGCCGGGGGCGGTGGTGCGGGAGACCGTGTCCACGCGGATGTGGCCGGACTCGGTCATGGCCACCCCTGCCTCCTCGAGACCCATGTCCGCGGTGTTGGGAATGGAGCCCACGGCCAGCAGGCAGTGCGTGCCGCGGATCTTGCGGCCGTCCGAGAGGGTGACCCGCACGCCGTCGCCGGTGTTCTCCACGGCGTCCGCGCGGGAGCGGGAGAGCACGCGCAGACCGCGGCGCTCGAACACGTTCTCGAGCACCTGGGCGGCGTCCTTGTCCGAGCCGGGCAGCACCTGCTCACGGGAGGAGACCAGGGTGACCTCGGAGCCCAGACCGTTGTAGGCGGAGGCGAACTCCGCACCGGTCACACCGGAGCCCACCACGATCAGCTTCTCCGGGATCTCGGTGAGCTGGTAGATCTGCTTCCAGTTGAAGATCCGCTCACCGTCCGGCTTGGCGGTGTCCAGCTCGCGCGGGTGGGCGCCCACGGACACGAGCACCACGTCCGCCTTCAGCTCGTAGGGCTCGTCGTCGCTGGGGTCCACCACCACGGTGTAGCGGTCCACGATCTTCCCGCGGCCGACCACCACCCGCACACCCACGCGCTCCAGGCCGCGCTTGATGTCCCGGGACTGCGTGGCCGCGAGGCGCAGCAGGCGCACGTTGACCTTGTCCAGGTCCACGCGCAGGTTGTTGAGCTCCTCCGTGGCGTCGAGGTCGTCGCCCACGTGCACACCCAGGTCACGGGCCGAGGCGAAACGGTTCATGGTGTCCGCGGACGCGATGAGCGTCTTGGACGGCACCACGTCCGTGAGCACGGCGGAGCCGCCCATGCCCTGCTCCTCCACCACGGTGACGTCCGCCCCGAGCGACGCCGCCACGAGGGCGGCCTCGTAGCCACCGGGGCCGCCGCCGATGATCACGAGCTTCTGGTCCGCGAATTCCCTCTGCACAGTCATGTCAGCCATGCGCCCCAGCCTACCGGGGCGCGCCCACACGCTGACGCGGCCGCCGTGCGTGCCTAGGATGGTGGCATGACTGACACCACGGCCCAGGAACCCTTCGAGCTCGCCCAGCAGGCCGCCGACGCCCTGCGGGAACGCACCGGCGTGGACCGGTACAAGATCGCCCTGACCCTCGGCTCCGGGTGGGGTGGAGCGGCGGACCTGCTCGGGGAGACCGTGTCCGAGGTCCCCGCACACGAGATCCCCGGCTTCTCCAAGCCCGCGCTCGAGGGCCACGGCGGCACGCTGCGCTCGATCCGCCTGGCGGACGGCTCCCACGCCCTGGTGATCGGCGCCCGCACCCACTTCTACGAGGGCAAGGGCGTGCGCGCCGTGTCCCACGGTGTTCGGACCGCGGCGGCCGCGGGCAGCGAGATCATGATCCTCACCAACGGCTGCGGCGGACTCAACCCTGACTGGGCTCCCGGAACCCCGGTCCTGATCCGCGACCACATCAACCTCACCGCGCGCTCCCCGCTGGAGGGAGCCACCTTCGTGGACCTCACGGACCTCTACTCCCAGCGGCTGCGGGACATCGCCCGCGCGGTGGACCCCTCCCTGGACGAGGGGGTCTACGCCCAGTTCCCCGGCCCGCACTACGAGACTCCGGCAGAGGTGCAGATGGCCAAGGTGCTCGGCGCGGACCTCGTGGGCATGTCCACCGCGCTGGAGGCCATCGCGGCACGCCACGCGGGCCTCGAGATCCTGGGGATGTCCCTGGTGACCAACGCGGCCGCCGGCATCAGCCCGGAGGCGCTGTCCCACGAGGAGGTCCTGGAGGCGGGCCGCGCCGCCGGGCCCCGCATCTCCCGGCTGCTCGCGGACATCGCCGGCAGGCTCTGAGCCACCGCATCCGGCGACGGAATGTCAGCAAGTCCGGGTGCCAGGCACTAGACTGGCTGCACGACAGTACTGGGCCCGCCACGGCGGTCTGAAAGGGTGAACTCATGGTCAGAAGATCGGAAGCCGAGTCCAACGCGCACCGTCCGCACACCGGGCGCACCACGGAGGACGGCAGCCACGCCGCGGACGCTCACGCCACCCGCACCACCACCGAGCGCCACGGCCGCCGCGCACCGCAGTACTCGGGCGAGGGCGAGATCGTGAAGAACGCGATCCTCTTCGGCGGCGGCATGGTCACCATCCTCGTGAGCCTGTGGCTGTTCAGCACCTACCCGGACAGCTGGTGGCTCTTCATGGTGGGCATCCTGGCCTACGGCCTGGCGCTCATGGTCCCCACCCTGTTCCTGAGCGGTGCCACCGCCAAGCACTCCACGGGTGGCACCGAGGTCACCCTGGACCTGCCGCGCAACGCGTCCGAGATGGCGCAGCGCGCCGTGGGTTCCGGCGAGCAGAAGCAGGACCGCGCCGTCTGACTCCGGCCCAGTACCGCAGAGAGCCCCGCCGCCTCCTCGTGAGGCAGCGGGGCTCTCTCGTGTCCGTCACCGTGCGGTCAGTCGTGGGTGGTGGAGAGAACCGACCGCACCACGGCCCGGCTGTCCCGGGGGGAGAACCCCGTGGCCTCCAGGCTGGTGGCGTCCAGGCAGCTGTTGGTCGGTCGGGGTGCGATGCCCACTTTCCCCGCCGTGTACTCGGCCGTCCCGACCGGCCGCACCCGTTCCGGGTCCGCCCCCAGTTCCTCGAACACCCAGCGGGCGATCTCCGCCCAGGTGCACGGTTCACCGGAGCCGGTGAGGTGGTAGGTGCCAGGCGCGGCGCCGCTGTCCACCAGGTGCAGGGCACCCTCCGCCAGATCGGCCGCCGCGGTCAGTCGACCGTGCTGGTCCGCGACCACCGCCGGGTCCACCCCGCGGCGCGCCAGGTCCGCCATGGTGGCCACGAAGTTCTTCCCCTGCCCGATCACCCAGCTGGTGCGGATCACGTAGTGCCGCGGGCAGGCGCGGACGGCGGTCTCCCCCGCGGCCTTCGACTGCCCGTACACGGACAGCGGCGCCACGGGATCCTCCGGGGCGTACGCCGAGCCCAGAGGCAGGGCGCCGTCGAACACGTAGTCCGTGGAGAAGTGCACCAGGGTGGTGCCGGCCCGGGCGCACGCCGCGGCGAGTGCTCCCACACCCGTGGCGTTGACCGCCCAGGCGGCCGCCCTGCCCTCGGTGCTCTCGGCCGCGTCCACTGCCGTGAAGGCGGCCGCGTTGACCACGGCGCGGTACCGGCGCAGGGCGTCCCCAGAGCTGATCTCCGCGGGCCAGGAGGCCGGGTCCGCGAGGTCCAGCTCCGAGCGCGTCCACGACGTGAACGGCAGCTCGCTCGCGGTCAGCAGCTCGGTGAGGGCGGCACCCACCTGGCCGCGGGCTCCCAGCACGAGGACGGGCGCGGGAGCCAGCGGGGCGACGTCGTCCAGCGCGGGGTGCGCGCGGTCCTTGTCCGAGAGCTCAGCCTGCGCGAGCGGCACGGGCCACTCGATGCCCAGCCGCGGGTCACCGAGGTTCACGAACGAGTACTCGGCGGTGGCGTCCGCGCGCCAGTGGTCCGTGACCAGGTAGGTGTAGGCGGTCGCCTCCTCGAGCGTCTGGAACGCGTTGCCCACGCCGCGCGGGACGAACACCGCGGTGCCCGAGGTGACCTCGTGCGTGACCACGGTGCCGAAGCCCGGCCCTTGGCGCAGGTCCACCCACGCGCCGAAGATCCGCCCGGTGGCCACCGAGACGTACTTGTCCCACGGCTCGGCGTGGATCCCGCGCGTGGTGCCGCGGGAGCCGTTGAAGGAGATGTTGTGCTGCACGAACGAGGCGTCCGGCAGGCCCGCGGCCACGGCCTTGGCGCGCTGCCAGTTCTCCTTGAACCAGCCGCGGTTGTCCCCGTGGACGGGCAGCTCCACGAGCAGCAGCCCGTCGATGGCGGTGGTGTGCACGGTGAGGTCCTGGGCGTTCACTGTCCGGCCTTCCGGTAGGCGGCTTCGGTGGCGGACTTCGCGGGTTCCCACCACTCGCGGTGCTCGGTGTACCACGCAATGGTGTCCGCGAGGCCCTCCGAGAAGTTGGTGTAGCAGGGTTTCCAGCCCAGTTCCTCGCGGGTGCGGGAGCCGTCGATCGCGTAGCGGCGGTCGTGCCCGGCGCGGTCCGTCACGTGCTCGAACGCGTCCTCGGGCTCTCCCATGAGCCGCAGGATCTCCCGCAGCACCGTGAGGTTGTCCCGTTCGCCGTCCGCGCCGACCAGGTACGTGCGGCCGGGAGTTCCGGACTCGAGGATGCGCAGCACCGCGGCGGAGTGGTCCGCCACGTGGATCCAGTCCCGCACGTTCTCCCCCGCGCCGTACAGCTTGGGCCGCTGCCCGGTGAGCACGTTGGTGATCTGGCGCGGGATGAACTTCTCCACGTGCTGGTACGGGCCGTAGTTGTTGGAGCAGTTGGACAGCGTGACCTCCACCCCGAACGAACGCGCCCACGCGCGCACCAGGTGGTCCGATGCCGCCTTGGTGGCCGAGTACGGGCTCGACGGCCGGTACGCAGTCTCCTCGGTGAAGCGCTGCGGGTCGTCCAGCGCCAGGTCCCCGAACACCTCGTCCGTGGACACGTGGTGGAACCGCGTCCCGTGCCGCCGGGCGGCCTCCAGCAGGGTGTAGGTCCCCACCACGTTGGTCTGCACGAACGGCCAAGGGTCCCGCAGGGAGTTGTCGTTGTGGGACTCGGCGGCGAGGTGCACCACGGCGTCCGCCGCGCCCACCAGGTCGTCGACGACGCCGGCGTCCGCGACGTCCCCCACCACCAGGTCGCAGCGGGCCGGGTCAGCGACCGCCAGGTTCTCGCGGTTGCCCGCGTAGCTGAGCTTGTCCAGCACCGTGACGGAGTGCTCCGTGTGCGCCAGCACGTGGTGCACGAAGTTGGCACCGATGAATCCGGCGCCGCCGGTCACGAGCAGATGTCCCATGACTGTTCATCCTAGGAGCCCCGAACGGAGGACGCGCGCAGCCGATGGGTCGCGGGGCCGAGGTCCCCGGGGCCGCTACCCCGCGGCGACGTCCGTGCCCGCAGTGGCGTCCGTGCCCGCGGCGGCGGGCTCGAGCACCGGGAAGATCGCGTCCAGCACCTCGCGGGCCCACGCGAGAATGTCCCCGTCCACGAGGTCCTTGCCGCCGATCCGCGCGGTCTTGGGCTTGGGGATCAGCACCATGCGCTCCTCCGTGCCCGGCACCGGACGGATCTGCGCTCCCGGGTAGAGGCGCGTGAGGCGCATCTCGCGGGACTCGCTGAGCTCGGCGGGTGAGAACCGGACCATGGTGCCCTGCGTGGCCACATCCGTGAGGCCCGCGGCGCGCGCCCGGATCCTCAGCCGGGCGACCTCCAGCAGGTTCTGCACCGGGGTGGGCAGGGGCCCGTAGCGGTCCTTCAGCTCGTTGCCCGCCTCCGCGACGGCGTCCTCCGTGGCGGCGTTCGCGATGGTGCGGTATGCCTCCAGACGCAGCCGCTCCCCGGGCACGTAGTCGTGCGGGAGGTGGGCGTTGACGGGCAGCTCGATCTTCATCTCCGCGGGTCCGGTGTCCTGGTCCCCGCGGTACTCCGCCACGGCCTCGCCCACGAGGCGCAGGTACATGTCGAAGCCCACGCCCGCGATGTGCCCGGACTGCTCACCGCCCAGCAGGTTGCCCGCGCCGCGGATCTCGAGGTCCTTCATGGCCAGCTGCATGCCCGAGCCCAGCTCGTTGTGTGCGGCCACGGCCTTGAGCCGCTCCAGGGCGGTCTCACTCAGGGGCTTCTCCGCGGGGTACAGGAAGTAGGCGTAGGCGCGCTCGCGCCCGCGACCCACACGGCCGCGCAGCTGGTGCAGCTGCGAGAGCCCGTAGCGGTCCGCGTGGTCCACGATCAGTGTGTTGGCGTTGGCGATGTCCAGACCGGTCTCCACGATGGTGGTGCACACCAGGACGTCGAACTTCTTCTCCCAGAAGTCCACGATGATCTGCTCCAGGCGGGACTCGGTCATCTGCCCGTGGGCCACCGCGATCCGCGCCTCGGGCACGAGCTCGGCGAGCTCCTTGGCCTGCGCCTCGATGGTCGAAACACGGTTGTGGATGAAGAACACCTGGCCCTCGCGCATGAGCTCGCGCCGGATGGCCGCGGAGACCTGCTTGTTCGTGTAGGGCCCCACGTACGTGAGCACGGGGTGGCGCTCCTCGGGCGGGGTGGCCAGCGTGGAGGTCTCCCGGATGCCCGTCATGGACATCTCCAGCGTTCGCGGGATGGGCGTGGCGGACATGGCCAGCACGTCCACGTCCGTGCGCATGGCCTTGAGCTTCTCCTTGTGCTCCACGCCGAAGCGCTGCTCCTCGTCGATGATCACGAGGCCCAGGTTCTTGAACTGCATCTCCTTGCTCAGCAGCCGGTGGGTGCCGATCACCACGTCCACCGCACCGCTGCGCAGCCCCTCCATGGTGGCCTTGGATTCCTTGGCCGTCTGGAACCGCGAGAGCGTGGCCAGGCGCACGGGGAAGCCCGAGAACCGCTCGGCGAACGTCTCGGAGTGCTGCTGCGCGAGCAGCGTGGTGGGCACGAGCACCGCCACCTGCTTGCCGTCCTGCACGGCCTTGAACGCGGCGCGCACCGCCACCTCGGTCTTGCCGTAGCCCACGTCCCCGGAGATCAGCCGGTCCATGGGGATGGGCCGCTCCATGTCCGCCTTGACCTCGTCGATGGTGGTGAGCTGGTCCGGGGTCTCGATGTACGGGAACGCCTGCTCCAGCTCGCGCTGCCACGGGGTGTCCGGGCCGAAGGCGTGGCCCTTGGACGCCATGCGCGCCGAGTACAGCCGGATCAGCTCGTTGGCAATCTCCTTGACGGCCTTCTTGGCGCTGCGCTTGGTCTTGTTCCAGTCCGCCCCGCCCATCTTGGACAGCGACGGCGCCTCCCCGCCCACGTAGGAGCTCACCTGGTCGAGCTGGTCCGTGGGCACGAACAGCCGGTCCTTGGGCCCGTTGCGCTTGGACGCCGCGTACTCCAGCACGAGGTACTCGCGCACCGGCTTCGGCTGGCCGGGTGCGGTCATGGCGCCCGCGATGGGCCGCTGCACGAGCTCGATGAACTGACCGATGCCGTGCTGCTCGTGCACCACGTAGTCGCCCTTCTGCAGGGCCAGGGGGTCCACCTGGTTGCGCTTGCGGCGCTGCGGGAGCTTGCGCTCGGCGCGGTTGTCGTAGGTGCTGGAGCGGCCCAGCACGTCCGCCTCGGTGAGCAGCGCGATCCGCTGCGCCTCGAGCACGAAACCCCGCCCGGCGCGCGCGGTGGTCAGCTCCACGAGGCCGGGCTGGGGCGCGTCGTCGATGCTGTCGTGGCGGGCGGCGGGGACGTCCGCGCTGTGCAGCAGCTCGCTCATCCGTTGCAGGGGACCGGGCCCGTCCGTGACGAGCACGATGCGCCAGTCCTCGCGCGCCCGCTCCCCCAGGAAGGACAGCACGGCCGGCACATCCCCCGAGAACCGGGTGGGCTCGCGCGCGGTCACGGTGAGGGTGTCCGCGTCCGTGTCCGCGAGGTGGACCTCCTCGTCGGAGGTGTCCGCGCTGATCTCGGAGGTGGTCACGGCGTTGACGTTCAGCCCGGTCACGGCCCACCAGCCCACCGAGCGCTCCAGGGCGAGCTCGCGCACCTCGGCGATCGTGTGGAACGAGCCGGAGGAGAGGGTGCGGGCGGCGCCGTCGTCCGTGTCCAGGGCCGCGTTGAGGTCCAGAGGCGCGTCGCTGCCGCCCGAGGCGGAGTCCCACGCGGCCATGAGGAACTCCTCGTTGGTGGCCACGAGGTCGTGGGCGCGCGCCCGGACCTTCTCGGGCTCGAGCACCACGGTCATGGAGCCCCCGGGCAGCAGGGACAGCACCTGCACCATCTCGTCCGCGAGCAGCGGGGCCAGGGACTCCATGCCCTCCACGTACTGCCCACCGGCAATCCGCTCGAGCATCTCCCGCCCGCCGGGCAGCTGGTCCTTGAGCTTGGCCGCGCGGGACTGCACGGACGGGGTGATGAGCAGCTCGCGGCACGGCGGGGCCACGATCACCGAGGGGTGCTCGGCAGTGGTCAGCGTGCGCTGGTCCGCCACCGCGAACCAGCGCATCTCGTCCAGCTCGTCCCCGAAGAACTCGGCCCGCACGGGATGGTCCTCGGTGGGCGGGAACACGTCGATGATCCCGCCGCGCACCGCGAACTCCCCGCGCCGGGTGACCATGTCCACGCGGGAGTAGGCGGCACCGGCCAGCTCCGCCACGAGCTGCTGGAAGTCGTAGTCCTGCCCGGTGCGCAGCGCCACGGGCTCCATCTGCCCGAGCCCCGCGACCACTGGCTGCAGCACCGAGCGCACCGGCGCCACGACCACGCGCAGCGGCTGCTCGGAGGGATCGGTGCGCTCCAGTCGGCGCAGCACGCTCAGCCGCTGCCCCACGGTGTCCGAGCGCGGGGACAGCCGCTCGTGCGGCAGGGTCTCCCAGGACGGGAAGTTCGCGATCTGCTCGCTCGGCAGGTAGGAGCCCAGCGCGGCCTGCAGCTCTTCGGCCTCACGGCCCGTGGCGGTCACGGCCAGCAGCACCGGGGGGTGGGCCCCCTCGGCGGAGGCGCCGGAGCTCCCGGGAGCCGACGCCGCGGCGTCGTCCGCGAGACCCGCCGCGATCTGCGCGAGCACGGGGGCGCGCAGCCCGTCCGTGGCGCTGATGATCGTCTCCGCGGAGCGCTCCGCGAGCGGGCGCGCGGCCTGGGTGCGGATGTTCGCGAAGCTGCGGTCCTCGGTGAGCGCGGTGAGCAGACCGGTCAGGGACATGGGTGGCGGGCTCCTGGTGTGTGGGGCGGGTGGCGCGGCGGCGCGCGGTCTGACCCGGCGCGGGGCACGACGACGCCGGGCGGGGCCTGGCCCCGACCCTCGCCGTGGTGCACGGGCCGGGCGGATCGCGCCCCAGCCTACTCGGGGCCTCGGACACCGCGGGCGCCGGGCCGGGACCGCGGAGGCCCGAGGGGTGCGTGCGGCGTCGGCGTCCCCTCCTACCCTGGGAGCATGACGAGCCCCGAGCACCCCGCCCTGACCGGACTGACCGTGGCGGTCACCGCCCACCGCCGCGCCTCGGAGCAGGGCGGGGCGTTCGAACGCCATGGCGCGCGGGTGCGCTACGCGCCGGCCCTGAAGCTCACGCCCGCGGACGAGGACGACGGCGTGCTGGCCGCCACCCGGGACCTGATCGCCTCCGCCCCGGGCACCGTGCTGGTCACCACGGGCTACGGGCTCAAGCGCTGGCTCGCCGTGGCACAGGAGCACGGACTGGGCGAGGAGCTGCTCGCGGCGCTGCGGGCCTCCACCGTGCTCTCACGCGGGGCGAAGGCCACGGGGCAGCTGCGGGCGAGCGGAATCCCGTGCGCGTACACGGGCTCCTCGGGACGCACCGCGGAGCTCGTGGACCGGCTGCTCGCCGGGGATCCCGCACCCCGCGGCACCGTGACGGTGCAGGTGCACGGCACCCCGGACGAGGAGCAGCTGGACCGGTTGCGCGCCGCGGGTCTGCCCGTGCGCACCGTGGCACCGTACCGGTGGGACTCCGCCGACGAGGGCTCACGGCTCGCCGCACTCGTGCGGGACGCGGTCGTGGGGCGCGTGGACTACGTGACCTTCACGGCAGCCCCGGCCGTGGACGCGGTCTTCGACGCCGCCCGCGCCCTCGGCGTGCTCGAGGACCTCCAGCGGGCCCTGCGGGACGGGCGCTGCACCGCCGTGGCCATCGGGCCCGTGTGCGTGCAGCCGCTCGAGGAGGCCGGAATCCCCGCTGTGGTCCCGGAGCGCTTCCGGCTCGGGGCCATGGTCAGGGCCGTGTGCGATCACGCCTTGGAGGCGGCCTCCCGGTAGTGCTCGAGCACCAGCTCCACGAGCTCCGGGGGCACCTCGCCGGGGTGCACGAGCAGCGGTTCGGCCGTGACGTCCGCTCCCGCGGCGAGCGCCCGGCCGTGGAAGAACCCGGGGGCCAGCAGGTACGGGACCAGCAGCACGCGCCCAGGACGCGCGGGAGCGGCATCCGTGCGGGGCGACCCTGCGGCGTCGTCCCCCGGGTTTGCACGGCCACGGGCCGCCGCGAGCGCATCGGGCAGGGACGGGCGGGCCGCGGAGAGGTAGGCCGAGGACACGGGGTGGCCGAGCACCTCGGAGAGCATGGCCGCCACCCGTTCGCAGTCCTGACCGGCGCGGGGGTCGGAGGAGCCTGCGGAGACCATCACGATCTCGTCGACCGGTTCCGGGGCCGCTTCCCCAGCGGCGTCGAGTGCCTCGGCCAGCCGGCGGGCCAGCACGCGCGCGAGCCGGTGGTCGGGTCCGAGGGCCGCGGCCACCCTGTGGTGCGGTGAGCCCTGCACGGCCCGGGCCATGTCCACGAACACGTGGTAGCCCGCGGACAGCAGCAACGGAACGACCACGGCGCGCTGCCCGGCGTGCTCGGCGGTGCGCGCCACGAGGTCCGGCTCCTGGACGTCCACCCACGTGTCCACCACGCCGACTCCCGGAAGCCGTTCGCGCACCGCGGCCACGAGGGCCGCGACCGCCTGCTGCCCACCGGGATCACGGGTCCCGTGGGCGCACGCGAGAAGGACGGGCGGGGTGTTCGACGAGGTGCTCACCCTGTCCATTGTGGGGCCCCGCTCCGTTGCGTGCGGCCGGGCACCGCACGAGGGGTCTGCTGCCACACGCCGGTCAGCGCCGCATGGCGTCCGTGTACCCCACGCTGCGGTCCACGGCCCGCTGGCGACGCACGAGCCACCGCATCCCGCCCGGGACGCGGGCGATCTTCGCCTTGAGCACCACGCGTCGCTGGCTCGGCATCATCTGCGCGGCCGTCTCCAGGTGACGCCGCGCGTCTGCCGCACGGCCCTCGCGCAGGGCCTGCTCCGCCTCCGACGCCGCCGCGAGCGGGGATCCGTTGCGCAGGCGGGTGAGCAGCTTCTCGCGTTCCTCGGGGCTGAGCTGCTGCTCGAAGCGGGCCAGCGTCTTGCGCAGCGCCATCTCCTCACCCGCCGCCATGCGGTCACGCTGGGACTGCATGGAGCCCCCGGACCACGAGAGGATCACGGTGACCTCGTCCACGCGGTCGAAGCGCCACCCGGAGTAGACGGCCCGCAGCCACAGCTCCCAGTCCTCCACGAAGACCTGCTCCGGGTCGAACACCCCCACCTCGCGGAAGAACTCCCGGGGGAACAGCCCGAAGAGGTGGCCGATGTTGTACTCCAGGATCACGCTGCGCTGCTCGTCCGGCGCCGGCATGGCCTCGCGGTACACCACACGCTCCGCGTTGATCCCGGAGGGTGTGCACTGCCACGCGTTGGTGTAGACCACGGTGCGCTCCCGCCCGGGCTCCTCCCCCAGCTGCCGGTAGCGGCGCAGCATTGTCTCCAGGTGGTGGGGCAGCAGCTCGTCGTCCGCGTCCAGGAACGTCACGAACTCGCCCCGCACCTGCTCCAGCGCCCGGTTGCGGGCCGCCCCGCACCCGGCGTTCTCCTGCCGCAGCACGCGCACGCGGCGGCCCGGGCGGTCCACCGCCTGGTACCCCGCGAGGACCTCCGGCGTGCGGTCGGTGGAGCCGTCGTCCACCACGAACACCTCGATGTTCGAGTGGGTCTGGCGCAGCACGCTGCTGATGGCCTGCCCCACCAGGTCCTGGCCGTTGTACACCGCGATCACCACGCTCACGAGCGGTTCCGCCGCGGCTGCCGCCCCCGCGCCCTGGTCCGTCATCTCTCCCCCGTCGATCGTCCCGTGCGGCCGCTGGCACGGCCACCCGGACAAGTCTAGGAACGCGGCCGGGCCCTCCTCCCGCGAATCCGTCCACACTATGGGGCACGTTTGTCCCGAACACACCGTTTCCGGGGATCGCGGTTCGTGATCCTGGCTAGAGTTCTGGTGCACGAACGAGGGGATCAGGGGACCGTCGTGTGCCCGGCGGCTCTCGCCGGGTGCGGGTTCCAGGGGGAGAGACATGAATTTGAGTCAGTACGTCCGTTGCCTGCGGCAGCTGTGGCCACTCGTGGTGCTCGCCACGGTGCTGGGAGCGCTCGCGGGCGTCGTCGCCGCGATCGTGGTGCCCAGCTCCTACGAGTCCCAGGCACAGGTGTTCGTGAACGTGGCCAACCCGCGGTCGGTCACGGACCTGCAGATGGGCGAGCAGTTCGCCGTGGCCCGCGCCGGCTCCTACGCGCAGGTGGCCACCACCAGCTCCGTGGTGCAGCCCGTGGTGGACCGGCTCCACCTGGAGGAAACTCCCGCGGAGCTCGTCGAGAAGGACCTCGTGGCCACCAACCAGCCGAACACGGCCATGATCACCATCACCGCCACGTCCTCCTCCGCGCAGGGCGCCGCAGACCTCGCCCAGGCCACCGCGGAAAGCCTCGTGACCGTGAGCCAGGAGCTCGAGACCATCCCGCCGTCCCAGGACGGCGCCCAGCCCGCCACCGTCAAGCTCAACGTGGTGCAGAAGGCCGCTCCGCCCGAGGGGCAGGCGGGGCCGTCCCTGGCCATCAACACCGCCCTCGGCACGCTCGTGGGACTCGTCGTGGGTCTGCTCCTCGTTCTGCTGCGCGGTCACCGGACCACCTCGGAGCGTGCCACCACCGAGCGCGCCAGCCGCCGTGCCCACGCCGCCGCGAACCATGAGCACTGAGCGCGGCGTGAGCGCCGAGCCCGCCCCGACCACGGGGCCCCGCGACGTCGTCGTGGTGTGCCCCACCGAGTACGGCGGCCAGCTGGAGCACGCCGCGGACCTCGCGCTCGCGCTGTGCGCGGACGAGGGCGTGGCCACCGTGCAGCTCGTGTCCCGGCCGGGCGCACGCGACTACCTGGGGTGGGGCGAGGACCACCCGGTGCGGATCGTGGAGACCGTCCCGCCGCGACGCACCCGGGTGCCGGGCTCGGCTGCAGGGAAGGCGCTGCGCGCCGGTCTGCAGGTGTGGGACCTCGTCCGGGAGCACCTCGCGGTGCGCGCAGCGGCGGGACGGGTGGGCCGCACCGCCGTGCTCGCCCTGGACTCCACCAAGTACCCGCTGCCGGGTGTGCTGCGAGCACACCGGGACCAGCGCACCGCGGTGTTCGTGCACAACGCCCAGCCGCACTTCGACCTGGACTCCGCCTCCCCGCGCGAGCGCTTCCTGCTGTGGCTGGACCGTTCGTGCGCGCGGCACGCGGACCGGGTGGTCACCCACGGCGCCGAGCAGGCCCAGATCGTGCGCGGGTGCACGAGCCGCCCCGTGGCGGCCGTGGACCTGCCGGTGTCCTCCCGACTGGATCCGGAGCCCGCCCAGAGCGCGAAGCTCCCCGCCGAGCCGTTCGCCCTGTGCATCGGGGAGATGCGGGCCAACAAGGGCATCGAGCTGGCCATCCGCGCCGCCGGGGACGCGGGGGTGCCGCTGCTGGTGCGCGGCGCCGCCGAGACCCCCGAGCTGGGCCGCGAGCTGACGCGCCTCGCCGCCGACCACCCCAGCGTGGACCTCGAGGACCGCTTCCTCAGCCGTGAGGAGTTCGCGGCGCTCGTGCAGCAGGCCGCGGTGATCGTGCTGCCCTACACGCACTTCGACGCGCACTCCGGTGTGCTGGCCAAGGCCGTGGGTGCGGGCACCCCGGTGGTCGCCTCGGACCTGCCCTCCCTGCGCGCGCAGGCCCGCGGCTACGACCGCTTCACCGCCGCCGACGTGCGCGACACCCGGGCGTTCGGCGCCACCCTGCGCGCGGTGTACGACGACGCCGCCACGCCACGGCGCGACCGCCGCGCCGTCTCCGGCCGGGACCACGCCGACTGGCAGCCCACGGTGGCCGCGGTGCTGGGAACCTGGACCTCATGAGCACGGCCGTCCTCCCCGTCCCGGGAGCCGGATCGCGCGGGACCGCACGCCGGGGCCTGACCACCGCCGCAAACCGCACGGACGGCTCGGTCCACGGCACGGCCCTGGACCGTGCCCTGTCGGGGGCGCTGATCGTGCTCTCCGCCCTGCCCTACGCCGCGGTGCCGCTGGGGTCCAACACCAACCTCCCGCTGTCCAGCGTGGTCTGCGTGGCGCTCATCCTGCGCTGCACCCGCCACATGCCCGTGATGTGGACCGCTCTGCTGGTGGGCGCGGTGCCGTTCCTGGCCTCGTTCGTGCGGATGTTCCTCACGCCGCAGCCCCTGCTGGTCTCGGGCTCCTTCACGTGGCTGGTCTACACACTCCCCGTAGCCGGAGCTGCGGCGGCCACCCTCTTCCTGGGTTCCCGGGCCATCGCGTGGCTGAGCTGGACCATCCTGCTCAGTGCCGCGTACACACTCGTGCAGAAGTACGTGTTCTTCGACCTCTTCGACACCATTCCACTCGAGAGCCTCTACAGCCTGCCCGGCTACGCGAACGTCTCCGAGTTCAGCGAGACGTTCATCATGTACGTGCGCCGGCCCTTCGGGCTCTTCCCGGAGACCTCCTTCATGGTGGGCACGCTGTCCCTCATGGCCATGGCCCTCGTGGTGGTCGTGCGCCACCACGGGCGCAGGATGACGCCGCGGGACGTCGTGGCCATGGCCCTCGTGCTGTGGGCCGTGGCGATCTCCGGATCAGGTGCCGCCGTGGTGGTGCTGGGAGTCGTGCTGATCGCCGCGATCGCGCCCTACGCCGTGCGCCGGGCATGGGCCGCCGTGCTGCTGGTGCCCCTGGGTCTCGCCGGCGCCGTCTACGTGGGCCTGGACGTCCTGCGGGACCGCCGCGAGTCCTTCAACTGGTCCTGGGCGGACCGCGGGTCCTCGATCATCGCCTCCGTGCGCTACCTGTTCTCGGACCCCACCGCGTTCCTGTGGGGTGTGGGGCGCGGCCGCTCCAACGAGCTGTTCCTCACGGGCCGCATGCCCCTGGGCGATCTGCAGCACTACAACCCGCTGCCAGACATCTACTCCGTGATCGGCCGCGTGGTGCTCGAGAGCGGGATGCTCTTCGGCCTGGCGCTCATCATCTTCCTGACCGTCCTGTGCCTGCGCTCCGGGGGCCGCAATCCCCTGTGGCTCGGCGCGTGCACCCTGGTGGTGTGGTTCGTGGTGGCCGGCGGCACCACCAGCTACGACTCCGCCTTCTGGGTGTGGGGTGTGGCCGGGGTGTGCCTCGGCCTGGAACTCTCGCGTGCCCGGGTCCCGGACGAGTCCGGGTCTCCGGTGGCAACCGGGCGTCCCGCACCACTCACCGCACACCAGACCACTCGCTGACCACCTGACCCGCTGGCCGGCGCGCCGCGCCCGCCCTCCCGTCCACCGCTCTGCAGAAAGGCCCGCCCCGTGCGAGTTCTCCACATCGTCAACGACGCCGAGACCGGCGGCGCGCAGACCCTCATCGAGCAGCTGCTGCTGAGCCGTGAGGCCGGGGACGAGGCGCACCTGCTGGTGCTGCTCTCCCCCGGGGCGCTGTCCCCTCGCCTCGAGGCCGCGGCCACGAGCACCACCTACGCGGGGATGAGCCGCCGTGACGTGCTCCCCGTGGCGGCCGTGCGGGCCGTGCGGACTCTCGTGAAGCGGCACGGGATCGACGTGGTGCACTCCCACCTGCAGCAGTCCGACCTGGTCAACGCGCTCACCCCCCACGGGGCAGTACGGGTGTCCACGCTGCACTCCAGCCTGGACCAGGCCTCGAGCCGCGTGGCGGGGATCGTGTGGCGCATCGCCGCGAAACTGTCCTCACGCTTCGACGCCGTGGTGGCGTGCTCACCGTCCGCGCGGGACTTCGCAGTGGAGTTCGGCTACCGCTTCCCGGGCGAGCAGATCCGGATCGTGCACAACGGCTCCGTGACCGCCGCGGAGCCCGCCCCGGAGCCGTCGGGAGATCCGCTGCTGCTGCACCTGGGCCGCCACGCGCCGTCCAAGGACCACCCCACGCTCTTCGCGGCCTTCGCGGGGGTGCTGCAGCGCCACCCCCGCGCCCGGCTGGTCTGCGCGGGTCACCGCGTGGATCCCGAGAACACGGAGCTCACCCGAGAGCTGGAACGGCTGGGCATCGACCACGCCGTGACCCTGCGCGGCTCGGTGTCCGACGTGCGCGGGCTGATCCGCTCCGCGCACGCCATGGTGTTCTCCAGCAACCACGAGGCCCTGCCCATGGCGGGCATCGAGGCCCTGGGGGAAGGACTCCCCGTGGTCACCACGGACACGGGGGACGCACGGCTGCTGGCCGTGGAGCCGTGGGCCGTGGTGCCCATGTCCGATCCCGCGTCCTTGGCGGACTCCGTGTGCCGGCTGCTGGAACTGGGCCCCGGGCAGCGCCACGAGCTGCGTCGTCGCAGCTGGGAGCTGGCCCGGGACGAGTTCGACATCCGCGGCGCCGCCCGGCGCTACCGCGAGCTCTACGAAGAGCTGACCGCGGAGTCCTGAACGACCTCCCGCTGGGCCACGTTGAGCTCGTGGTCCCGGCGGCGGATCCGGCGGAACGCCGCCAGGAACACCAGACCGAGCGCCACCGCGCACACCGCGATGGAGAGGACGTCCGGGAGCACGCGCCCCAGCACGGCGAACACGACGGCGCCCACCCCGGCGGCGAGCACCATGAGCGCCCAGATGCGGAGGTTCTCCGCCTTCACACCGCTGGGCTCGGCACGTTCGCTGAAGTGCAGCTGCACGGGCACCGCGAGCGCCAGGGGCACCACGGAGGCCGCCATCACGATCTCCAGGTTGTCCGTCCGGGCCGCGAGCCACACCGCGGGCAGGGTGACCACCAGCACGGCGAGGCTGATGAGGGAGGCCACGAGCGGGCTGCCCCGCAGGGTCATGACCAGGGTGGGCACCTGACCCAGTGACTCGGCGAGCACACCCACGACCACCACGGCCAGGGCCGGTGCCGCGAACGCCATCTTGGAGCCGAGCCACACGGTCAGCAGCTCCGTGGGGATCGCCAGCAGCGGGATGCTGATCATGAGCCCCACCAGCAGGGACACCGTCATGGCCACGCGGATGTGCTCCGCGGCCTCGGAACCACGGGCCCGTTTGATGGGGTAGGCGAACGGCATGGCGATCCAGCTGACCACCAGACGAGCGCTCTGGCTCACGCGCATGAGCGCGCCGAACGCGGTGGCGGCCTGCAGCCCGAGGGTGGGACCCACCACGAACAGCGGCAGCTGGTACACGCCCAGCAGGGACAGCGAGCCGATGGACAGGACGGAGGACATCCGCAGCAGCGGTCGGCCCTGCTCCCGCCACGCCCCGGGCAGCGGACGCGCCAGTCCGAAGCGGCGCAGCACGGCGATGAAGCACACGACCGGCGGCAGCAGCAGCGAGAGGCACTCCACGAGCACCAGGGCGATCAGTCCCCCCTGGAGGGGGATGAGCAGGACGTATCCCGCGGCTCGTCCCAGGATGGACACCACGGCGGCCTTGCGCTCGATGTCCGGGCGGTTCAGCGCCCACAGCACCGAGTTGCACGCACGGCCCAGCACGGACACGAACAGCGTGATCCCGGCCGCGACCACCATGGGCACCACGGCGTGGCGGTCCCGCTCGGGGACGGCCACGGTTCCCAGGTACAGCGGGAACACCACGAAGTACAGGGTGGTGAGCACCACGGCGAGCACCAGGAACACTCCCACCGACACCGCCACGAAGCTCTCCCGGCGGCGCCGGTGGGCGGCGTCGTCGGGCAGGTCCGCGAGGGTGCGCACGATGCCCGTGCCCAGGCCGAAGTCGGACATTGTGAGCAGCTGGATCGCGCTGAACGCGATGACCCACAGGCCGTAGGACTCGGTCCCCACGATCGCGATGGCGAAGGGGTAGAGCAGGAGCAGCCCGAAGACGCTCGTGAATCCCGAGATGTAGTTCCACAGGATGTTGGCTCCCACGCGGGACGTGTCCGTCCGGGGCGCGGGGGCGGCGGGGGTGTCTGGCATGACGGTGCTACTGGACCTTCCACTGGGCGAAGACCTCGTCGAGCTGACGAGCGATCAGGTTGCGTGCGGTGCGCGAGAGCACCGAGTGGTCCACGTGCGGCACGAAGTGCTCGTGAATGTCCCGGCCGCGCCGTTGCAGCCGGGTCACCGCCCGGTCCGCCATGGTCTCCCGGTAGCGGGGTTCGTCGTCCGGACCCACCAGCAGGGTCACGGACCGGTTGTGGCTCGCCCGCTCCAGCACGTGGTCCGGGATCGACGCCGCCGGGCTGCGGGCCATCAGGTTCCACACCGGTTCCGGCGTGTGGTGGCGCAGGGCGAGGGATCCCGCCTGCTTGGCGTCCCCCAGCCGGTCCGTGGCCCAGACCCGCGCACCGCTCAGGGCCGTGCGGGCCCGCTCCGGCACCGTGGGAGCCGCAGCGCGCTCGGCGCCGTGCGGGGCCGACGCCGCGCGGCCCGGTTCGGTCCGCCCGTCCCCGCGCCTGCTGCCCGGGTGCGGTCCGGACGCCTCCGCGGGCCGGGCCGCGGTCTTGGCGCGCAGCTTGGCGTCCCCGTCGTAGCTCAGCCGCAGCTCGTCGAAGAACTTCTGGTTCATGCGCCACTCGTTCTGGCTGACGAGGACCATGGACGTTGCGGCGATCCCCGCGGGTTCCCGCGCGGCACGCAGGGCGGCCCACGCGCCGGAGCACAGCACCGTGGCCACCACGTCCGTGTGGAAGTGGTCCGCGAGCCACTGGGCCTGCTCCCGCAGCGCCTGCGCGTTGAGGTACCGGTACGGGTTGGGGTCCCGGTCCGACCACAGCAGGGCACGGTCCCCCGCACCGTCCCGGTCCGCCCGCAGGCTCACCACGCCCTGCCCCGCGAGCCGCCGGGCGGTCTCGGACCACAGGGTGGAGCCGTCGCGCGGCTCGGAGGCCCCGGGGGCGAAGAACGTCGTGGGCTTGCCCGGCCACGGTGCCACCGCAGCGGCCTCGTCCTGCACGGGCCCGGTCAGCACCCCGGGGTAGCCCTGGGGATCCACCACCACGATCTCCTCGGCGCACAGCTCACCGCTGGGAGCCCGGAACACGTTGCGCTGCGGTCCCCTGCCCCCGCAGACGGAATCCACCAGCTGCGGGCGGGGCAGCCGCCACAGCAGCTCCTCAAGCACGTCGTAGTGCACCCGCACGTCCAGGGACTCCACGCCGTACATCACCTTGGCGCGGGGCTGGTCCTGCTCGCGGTGGATCTCCACGTTGCCGGGCAGCTCCGGGAGCTTGCGCGGGTCCGTGAGGGTGGACAGCTGCCGCGCCTGCTCGTCCGTGAGCCACAGGCCCATGAGGTCCACCCCTTCCCCCACGGGGATCTCGGGGAGCGTGGCCCGGCGCAGCCGCGCCCACTGCTTGACGAACACGGCGCCGCTCACGGGTTCCCACGCGAGCACCCGGTCGAAGTGCTCCGCACAGCGCGTGAGCAGCCCCGCCCCCACCCGGTAGCCGATGCCGAACACGGGCAGGTCCTCGATGCCGCACACCTCGCGGGCCTGGCGGGTGGCGTCCAGGATGTTGCGCTCCCACTCGGCGAGCAGGTCCTCCTCCGGGGACAGCGCGTGGGAGTCCCCCACGCCCCGGTAGCTCACGCGCGCCACGCAGTATCCTGCCCCCGTGAGCAGCATCGCGAGCTGGCGCAGCGGCCGGTAGGCCTGCACGTGCTCCCGACCCACGGGCGGGGCGATCACCACCAGTCCCCGCGTGCGTCCGTTCTCGGGTGTGTGCAGCCACGTGAAGGTGGCGCGCTCTCCCGCGCCCGTCCACATCCCCGCGCCCCGCACCCCTGCGGGTGCGGTGGGTCGGCTGTCCACCTCTGGTGCTCGTGCCTCGATGACGGTCATGGTCTTCTCCCCCGGTCTCTCCCCTGTGATGCGCTGTTCACGCGTCCGTGTGCTCCGCGAGCGGGACGCTGATCCCGTAGATCTCGCCGAGCCTGCGGCGCTGCACCGCGTAGCAGTTCTCCCACAGCGCCTTGCGCGCCCACGCCGAGACCTCGTCCCGCGCCCGCTCGTCCGTGATCTCCGCCCAGCGCCGTGCCACGTCCTCCGGGGTGTCCACGACGACGGGCAGCCCCGCGTCGTCGAACACCCGGATCCGGCGCACGACCACCGGGATGTCGCTGAGCGCGGCCTCAAGCACGGTGATGGGGAAGCCCTCCCAGCGCGCCGTGTGCAGGTAGACGTCCGCGCGCTGCAGGTGCTCGCGCACCTCGTGGTGCCCCACCCAGCCCGTGACCTCCACGCCGTGCTCCCGCAGGAGCTGCTCGACGTCCGCGTCCCCGCCGCCGATCCACAGCGGGGCCACGCGGTGCCCGGCCGCACGGATGGCCTCAACGGCCTGCACGAAGAACACCGGGTCCTTCTGCGCGGCAAGGCGCCCGGCTCCCGCGACCACGAGCGGCGCTCCCGGCTCCGGTCGGCGCCTGGGACCCCCGTGCGGGTGCGCGATGTTGGGCACGTACACCGTGTGCGGTGAGATGGGTCCCCAGTGCGCCACGTTGTTCTCGGCCTTGGAGCAGCCCGCGAGCACGTCCGTGCGTGCCGCGAGCGCGCCCTCCAGGACCCAGTAGCCCAGCCTGGTGAGGCGGGAGCGGTCCAGGCGGGAGAAGGACCACGCGTGCGGCGTGTACACCTGCTTGATCCGGGACAGCGAGACGTCCAGGTACTTGTTGCTCGTGAGCTCCCGCAGGGCACTGTCCAGCGGGGCCGGCACGGCGCGCGTGCGGCGTCGTCCCGTGCCCTGCTCCCGCGGTTCTGCGAGCCCCGCGGGAACCTGGTCCTGGCCCGACGGCGCGAGGTCCGCGTGCGAGAGCAGGTCCCCGTGGCGCTCGGCGCGCGTGGTGGGCGCCGCGGGCGCGTTCAGCGGCGAGAGCGTGTCGTTGCGGCGGCGCGGCAGGTGGCCCACGGCCAGGCGGGCGTAGACCCCCGCGTAGCTCGAGTGGGAGTGGATCACGTCCGGCTTGACCTCACGGATGGCCCAGCGCGTGGCCTTGATGTTCGCCAGGTGCCCCCCGGGCAGCGTGCGCACCGAGGTGAAGTCGCCGTCCCACTGCGCCTCGAGGTTCACGGCCTCGGGCCGCAGGTGGCACAGCAGGTGGTGCTCGCACTCCGGCGTGGCGCGGGCGTAGTCGCGCACCGCGGCCGCCACGCCGCCGCCGAAGGCCTCGACCACGTGGAGCACCACGGGGTGGCCGCCCCGCGGCCCGGGGACGTCCCGTGGCGCCGGTCCGGGCGCCACGGTCGCCGACGTCGCCGCGGTGCCCGGCGACGCGCCGTGACCCGCTGAACGCGGATGCTGCAGAAACATTCAACCCCCCATGGCTGCGCGTCCGCGCGGAGGTCGCGGGGTGCGGTCAGGTGCGCGCGTGCTTGCGCGCCGTGCGGGATCCCCACCCCGCCGTTCGGCCGCCGCGTCCAGAACCCCCGGGACGGCCGGAGATCAGTCTAGAGAGGCGGACACCCTGCCAGTTGCCGTCAGGAGCCAGTTTCCTGCCCGCTCTTTGGCGGACACCCCGGCACCGCCCCTGATCCTGCGGCGGTCACGGGGGTGGCTCCCCCTGGCCCGGGCCGAGGGCGGCGCCCCGCCCTCCCGCCGTTAGGATGGACGGAAGCACCCGCGCCGGTCACCACGGGCGCGGAACCGACGAACCGCTACCGATCCCGCAAGGAGCACCATGTCCGTCAATGCATCCACCACCATCAAGGCCCCCGTGGACACCGTCCTTAAGACCTTCGTGGACGAGGCGTTCGTGCGCCACGTGACCGAGCTCGGTGGCGCGCAGTTCGAATCCTTCGAGGTCAACGGCGACACCTCCACCGCGTTCACCGCGACCACCGTGCGCAGCATGGGTTCGGACAAGCTGCCGGACGCCGTCAAGAAGTTCGTGAAGAACGGCGTGAAGTTCACCCAGGTGGACACCTACGACGCCCCCGCCGCGGACGGCTCCCGCACCGTGCGCACCGAGATCAAGGCCTCCGGCCTGCCCGTGGGCGCCACCGCCCAGCAGCAGGTCAAGCCCCTGGGCGAGCAGGAGACCTCCGTGGACGTCACCGGTGAGGTCCAGGCCAACATCCCGCTGGTCGGCAAGAAGATCGCCGCCACGGCCGAGCCCTACATCGGCAAGGCCCTGACCCTGCAGGCCCGCCAGGCCGAGGCGTGGATCGCCCAGCACTGACACCAGCAACGCCCCGGACGGCCGGACGGCACCCCGCGTGCCGCCCGGCCGTCCCCCATCCGACACGACAGTCGCGGACCAACCACGGTGCGCGCGTTGGGAGATCCTCGTAGTGAGCACGGACACGCAAACGGCCCCGGAATCCGGGGGACGCATCACCACATTCCTCCGCAAGGACACCACGGGCGGGCTCCTCCTGCTGATCGCCATGGTCCTGGCCATCGTGGTGGCCAACTCCCCGTGGAGCGAGGCCTACTTCGGGCTCCGGGACGCCGAGGTGGGCCCGGGAGAGGTGGCCGGGCTGCAGCACACCGTGGGGCACTGGGCCTCGGACGGGCTGCTCGCCATCTTCTTCTTCCTCACCGGTCTGGAGCTCAAGGCCGAGTTCGTGGACGGGGAGCTGCACAACCTGCGCAAGGCCATCCTGCCCGTGGTGGCCGCCGTGGGCGGCGTGGCGGTTCCGGCGCTGATCTTCCTGGGCATCAACCTGGCCTCGGGCGGTGACCCCACGGCGCTGCACGGCTGGGCCATCCCCACGGCCACGGACATCGCCTTCGCGGTCTCGGTGCTCGCGGTCGTGGGATCGTCCCTGCCGGTGGCCATGCGCACGTTCCTGCTGACCCTGGCCGTGGTGGACGACCTCATCGCGATCGCCATCATCGCCTTCGTCTACACGGAGAGCGTGGAGTTCGGGTTCCTGGCCGGTGCCGCCGTCATGCTGGGCCTGTTCTGGTTCCTTACCCACAAGTACATGGGCTGGTTCATGGCGCAGCACTGGGCGGCGTGGGTCATCCTGCTGCCGATCGGTGTGATCACGTGGTGGCTCGTGTACGAGTCCGGGATCCACGCCACGATCGCCGGTGTGCTGCTGGGCTTCATGGTTCCCGTGCTGAAGCAGGAGCCGCGCATCATCCGCCAGGAGGACCCCCGCATGGGCCTGGCTCCCGCCCTGGAGTACCGGTTCCGGCCGCTGTCCAACGGGCTGGTCATCCCGGTGTTCGCGTTCTTCTCCGCGGGCGTGGCCGTGGGCGGCTGGGAGGGCATCACCGCCGCCGCCACGGACCCCGTGGCCCTGGGCATCGTGGCCGGTCTGCTGATCGGCAAGCCCGTGGGCATCTTCGGAGCCGCGTGGCTCATGGACCGGTTCACCTCCGCGGAGAAGGACCGGGACTACACGTGGTTCGACATGCTGGGCATGTCCGTGGTGGCCGGCATCGGCTTCACGGTGTCCCTGCTGGTCGCGGAGCTGAGCTTCGGAGAGGGCAGCCCGCACAGCGACCACGCCAAGGTGGGCATCCTGTGCGGCTCGCTGCTGGCCGCGATCGTGGGTGCCGCGCTGATCGCCCCGCGCAACCGCAAGTACAAGGCCATGCGGGCCGCCGGTCACGATCCCGACACCCTGGACTGAGTCGACGACGCCGCACGCGCCCCACCACGAGCAGCGCCCCTTTCCGTGTGGAAAGGGGCGCTGCTCGCGTTCGTCCCCTCCGTCGCGCAGCCGCTGGTCCGAGGGGTGGGACCCGTCTGGTCAGGCGGGGTTGCGCGGGTGGACGTGCTGCTGGGTGGCGGTGAGCCCCTGCTCCGTGAGCATCTCCACGGCGTCCGCGGCCTCGGACACCAGCAGCGGCAGCTCCTTGGCCTCCGCGCCGGAGAACTTCTTGAGCACGTAGTCCGCGGTGTCCATGCGTCCGGGCGGGCGGCCCACACCCACGCGCACGCGCACGTAGTCCTTGCCGCCCATGGCCTTGGTGATGTCCCGCAGCCCGTTGTGGCCGCCCTCCCCGCCGCCGCGCTTGAGCTTGACGGCCCCGAAGGGGAGGTCGATGTCGTCGTGCACCACCACGAGATCCTCGAGCCCCAGCGAGTAGTACCCGGCCAGTGCGCTCACGGGTCCGCCGGAGAGGTTCATGTAGCTCAGCGGCTGGGCCAGCACGAGCCTCGGGGCGCCCGGGCGCAACCGCGTCTCGGCCACCGCGGCGCGCGCCCTGTGCGCCGACAGCCGTGCGCCTGCCCGCGCCGAGAGCTCCGCGACCACCATGGCGCCGATGTTGTGCCGCGTGCCCGCGTAGCGCTCACCCGGATTTCCCAGTCCCACCACCAGGGTGCGATCGCCCATGTCCTGCTCCTCACTCGTCGTGACTCTCGTGCCGTGCGCAATCCCGCGCCCCGTCCCCCAGCATTCCGGAACCTGCCTGGCACCGGGGCCCTCGGCGCCCCCGGGAACTCCCCGAGGACTGTACGTCCGGGCTGGCCGGCGCGCTCCTCGGTGCCCGGAACACAGAACGGCGGCGGGCGCCCATGGCACCCGCCGCCGTTCCGAGACCGCGTCGCGTCCGCCTGCGGGCGCGACCTGGGACCGGTCCTTACTCGCTGTCCTCGGAGGACTCCTCGGACTCGCCCTCGGACTGCTCGCCCTCGGTCTCCTCGTCCTCGGTCTCGGGCTCCTCGCCCAGGTCCTGCTCGATCGGCTCGGAGACGTTGACGACCAGGAGGTCGGGGTCGGACACGAGCGTGACATTGCCGGGCAGGGTGACGTCCTTGGCGTAGACGTGCTCGCCGGCCTCGAGGTCCGCGATGTCCACCTCGAGGTACTCGGGAACCTTCAGGGCGTCGGCCTCGACCACGAGGACGTTCTCCTCCACGTTGTGGATGGCGGTCGGTGCGACCTCGCCCTCCACGTGCACGGGGATCTCGACCTCGACGCGCTCGCCGCGGCGCACGGTCAGCAGGTCGATGTGGAGGATCTCGGGACGCACGGCGTGGCGCTGGACCTCCTTGATCATGGCCAGGTGGCCCTCGCCGTCCACGTTGATCTCCAGCACGGCGTTGGAGTTGCGGGAGGCCAGCATCATCTCGTGGCCCGGCAGGATCACGTGCAGCGGCTCGGCGCCGTGGCCGTAGATCACGGCGGGGATCTGATCGTTGGCGCGCACGCGGCGGGCGTAGCCCTTGCCGAAGTCGGTGCGCAGAGTTGCGGGAATGGTGATGACATCCACCATGATGGTGCTCCTTCGATCGTTGGTCTGGTTGGTCACCGTCAGACCGTCCGCGCGCTCGCGGTGCGGGTGGCACCGGACGTTCGGGCGGTCTGCGACCGACGTGGTGCGGCACTCCGCCCACCGCCCGGGAAGTCTGCACCGGGTGCGGCGGATCGAAAGGATCCACAGGCCGTCGTCGATAACGGGGCGCGCACGCCCCCTCGCCTTGGCAACCCGCACAGGATACCACGGGCGCCGCGGGCCGGCGGGGATCACGACGCCGCCCGCGCGGGGCGGGGTGCGCCTCACGGGCGCCGTTCGCCAACCACCGTTA
>NZ_JASDCY010000032.1:0-31283 GCF_030407675.1 Kocuria sp. APC 4018
CACGGCCTCGCCGGTGTGGTGCTCGTCACCGGGCGGGCGCTCCATTGGTGGACACGGCCATCCTAGCGATGCCCGGGTCCTAGAATGACCAGCAGACACCCCGCGGCGCACGGCCGCTCCGCCACGCCCCGCCGCCCGGGGAGCACGCGGGCGCCCGTCCCGCCCCGCTCAGCAACCGAGGAGTTCCACCCATGGCCCGCACCACCTCACTGTCCGGTTTCCCCGAGTGGCTCCCCGAGGAGCGGATCGTGGAGCAGCACGTGATGGACTCCCTGCGGCGGACCTTCGAGCTGCACGGCTTCTCCTCGATCGAGACCCGTGCGGTGGAGACCGTGGAACAGCTGCTGCGCAAGGGTGAGATCGACAAGGAGGTCTACGGCGTCTCGCGCCTGCACCAGGATGCGGACGAGACCAGCCCCGAGGGCGCCCTGGCCCTGCACTTCGACCTCACCGTGCCCTTCGCGCGCTACGTGGTGGAGAACGGTGGGCACCTCACGTTCCCGTTCCGCCGCTACCAGATCCAGAAGGTCTGGCGCGGCGAGCGCCCCCAGGAGGGGCGCGCCCGGGAGTTCACGCAGGCGGACATCGACGTGGTGGGGGACGGCGCGCTCCCGTTCCGCTACGACGTGGAGCTGGCACTCGTCATCGTGGACGCGCTGTCCCAGCTGCCCATCCCGCCGTTCGTGCTTCGCGTGAACAACCGCAAGCTCGCCGAGGGCTTCTACCGCGCCGTGGGCCTCACCGACGCCCCCGCCGTGCTGCGCGAGATCGACAAGCTCGAGAAGATCGGCGCGGACGCCGTGTCCCGCAACCTCCAGGAGCACGTGGGTGCCACCCCGGAGCAGGCGCAGGCCGCGCTCGCGCTCGCCGCGATCCGCACCGCGGACACCTCCTTCGTGGAGCGCGTGCGTGAACTCGGCCAGTCCAACGAGCTGCTCGAGGAGGGCCTCGCGGAGCTTGCGGAGGTCGTGGGGGAGGCCGCCCGCCGCGCCCCCGGAAAGGTCGTGGCGGACCTCTCGATCGCCCGCGGTCTGGACTACTACACCGGCACCGTCTACGAGACCGTGCTGGTGGGCCACGAGAAGCTCGGCTCCGTGTGCTCTGGCGGGCGCTACGAGTCCCTCGCGAGCAACGGGAAGAAGACGTACCCGGGGGTGGGGCTGTCCATCGGCGTGACCCGCCTGGTCACCCGCATCCTGTCCCAGTCCATGGCCCGGGCGTCCCGTGCCGTGCCCTCTGCCGTGCTGGTGGCCCTCAACGACGACGCCTCGTGGTCCGCCGCGCAGGACGTCGCCGCCGCGCTGCGCGCCCGCGGGATCGCCACCGAGGTGGCGGCCACCGCCCAGAAGTTCGGCAAGCAGATCCGCTACGCCGAGCGCCGCGGGATTCCCTTCGTGTGGTTCTCCTCGGTGGCCGAGGACGGCTCCGTGGTCCACGAGGTCAAGGACATCCGCTCGGGCGAGCAGGTGTCCGCGGACCCCACCCGCTGGCAGCCGCCGGCCGAGGACCTTCGCGCCACGGTTCTCAGCGCGGAGCAGACCGAGGGCTGATTGCGCCTCCCGCTGTGAGCGGGATCTCCCGCGCGCTCGGCGGACCCGGCGCGCTTGTAGACTCGCGGGGAACGAGAACCCGGCCCAGCGGCGTCGTCCGCGGTGGCCGGGGCCCCGCGAGCCGTGGGAGCCAGGACTTCCGGGGTGCGCGACCCCGATCACGAACGAACAAGAAGGTGGATGCACGTGCTGCGAACACACGAGCTCGGCGCCCTGAGTGCCGAGAACATCGGAGAGACCGTCACGCTGGCCGGCTGGGTGGGGCGCCGCCGTGACCACGGCGGTGTCGCGTTCGTGGACCTGCGAGACGCCTCCGGCGTGGCGCAGATCGTGGTGCGTGACGAAGAGCAGTTCCACCAGCTGCGCAACGAGTACGTCCTTCAGGTCACCGGCACCGTGGAGCGCCGCCCCGAGGGCAACGAGAACCCCAACCTGCCCTCGGGTGAGGTCGAGGTCATGGTGGACGAGCTCACCGTGCTCAACACCGCGGCCCCCCTGCCGTTCCAGATCGACGAGCACGTGGAGGTGGGCGAGGAAGCCCGCTTGAAGTACCGCTACCTGGACCTGCGCCGCCCGGAGCCCGCCCGCATCATGCGGCTGCGCTCCGAGGTCAACCGGGTGGCCCGCACCCTGCTGCACGAGCAGGGCTTCACCGAGGTGGAGACCCCCACCCTGACCCGTTCCACCCCCGAGGGCGCGCGCGACTTCGTGGTGCCGGCACGGTTGTCCCCGGGGTCCTGGTACGCGCTGCCGCAGTCCCCGCAGCTGTTCAAGCAGCTGCTGCAGGTCGGTGGGATCGAGAAGTACTTCCAGATCGCCCGCTGCTACCGGGACGAGGACTTCCGCGCGGACCGTCAGCCCGAGTTCACCCAGCTGGACGTCGAGGCCTCCTTCGTGGAGGAGGACGACATCATCGCGCTGGGCGAGCAGATCGTGAAGTCCCTGTGGGCGCTAATCGGCGTGGAGATCACCACCCCGATTCCCCGCATGACCTACGCCCAGGCCATGGCGGACTACGGCTCCGACAAGCCGGACCTGCGCTTCGACCTCAAGATCACGGAGCTCACCGAGTACTTCAAGGACACCCCGTTCCGCGTGTTCCAGGCCCCGTACGTGGGTGCCGTGGTGATGCCGGGCGGCGCGTCCCAGCCCCGCCGCCAGCTCGACGCGTGGCAGGAGTGGGCCAAGCAGCGCGGCGCCAAGGGCCTGGCCTACGTGCTGTTCAAGGAGGATGGGGAGATCGCCGGGCCCGTGGCCAAGAACATCTCCGACGAGGAGAAGGCCGGACTCGCGGAGGCCGTGGGCGCGAAGCCCGGCGACTGCGTGTTCTTCGCCGCGGGCGGTGTGAAGACCTCCCGCGCGCTGCTCGGTGCCGCGCGCGTGGAGATCGGCCACCGCGTGGGCCTGATCGACGAGAACGACTGGGCCTTCGTGTGGATCGTGGACGCCCCGCTCTTCGAGCCCGCCTCCGACGCCGTGGAGTCCGGTGACGTGGCCGTGGGCTCCGGCGCCTGGACCGCGGTGCACCACGCGTTCACCTCGCCCAAGCCCGAGTTCATGGACACGTTCGACACGGACCCCGGCTCCGCGCTGGCCTATGCGTACGACATCGTGTGCAACGGCAACGAGATCGGCGGCGGCTCCATCCGCATCCACCGCCGGGACGTGCAGGACCGCGTGTTCCGGGTGATGGGACTGAGCGAGGAGGACGCCCGCGAGAAGTTCGGCTTCCTGCTGGACGCCTTCCAGTTCGGCGCACCCCCGCACGGCGGCATCGCGTTCGGCTGGGACCGCGTGGTCGCGCTGCTCGCGGGCACCGAGTCCATCCGGGACGTCATCGCGTTCCCCAAGACCGGCAACGGCTACGACCCTCTGACCGCCGCGCCCGCGCCCATCACCGCGCAGCAGCGCAAGGAGGCCGGGGTGGACGCCAAGCCCGAACCGCGCGCCCAGGCCGCCGCGCCGACCACCGCCCCCGACGCTCCGGAAGGGTCATCACACTGAGCTCCGCTGCACCGCACGGTCGCACCGGCCAGGGCCTCGTGGCCCTGGCCGGTGTCGTTGTCACCGCCTTCACCCTCCGCCTGGCCGTCTCCGGGGTCTCACCCGTGCTGGGGCGCATCACCCAGGACCTGCACCTGTCACCCGCCGAGGCGGGACTGCTCGCGATGATGCCCTCGCTGGGCTTCGCGCTCACCGGGATCCTCACCACCCTGGCCATGCGGTGGGTGGGCCTCGAGGCGCTGCTGATTGTCTCGTGCGGTCTCGCGGCCCTCGGCACCCTCGCGCGCGCCGCGTCCCCCGGGGACGTGGGCTTCGTGGTCCTCACCTTCGTGATCATGTGTGGTCTGGGCATGGGCAACGTGGTCCTGCCGCCCGTGATCAAGAAGTACTTCCCGCACCGCATCGCGGCCCTGTCCGCGATCTACTCGATGCTGCTGGGCATGTCCACGGCCACCGCACCCTTCTTCGCGGTCCCGCTCGCGGACGCCGCCGGGTGGCGCGTGTCCGTGGGGTCGTGGGCCGTGTTCTCCCTCGCCGCCCTCGTGCCGTGGCTCGTGCTGTGGGTGGGAGCCCGCCGCCGCACCCAGCCGCCCGCCGAGCAGACCCCCGACCTGACCGTGCTGCCGGACGCCGTGGTGGCCCCCGCCTCCACCGCACGGGTCAAGCCGTGGCACTCCAGGATCGGGTGGGGCGTGGTGCTGATGTTCACTGGCACGTCCGCCAACACGTTCTCCATGTTCCTGTGGCTGCCGCGCTTCCTCATGGACACCGGGTTCTCCGAGCACGAGGCCGGCTTCATGCTCTCCTACTACGCCATCCTGGCCGTGCCGGTGAGCTTCGCGGTCCCGTTCCTGGTCCGCCGGTTCGGAAACACCGTGGTGCTGGGGCTGTCCACCGTGGTGCTGTACGCCCTGGGCTACCTCGCGGTGCTGCTGTGGCCGCACGCCACGTGGGGGGAATTCCGCCTGGTCTGGGTGTGGATCACGGTGTTCGGTCTGGCGCAGGCGTCCTTCCCGCTGGCCATCACGCTGATCAACGCCCGCACGCGCACCACCGCGGGCGCCGGCTCGCTCTCCGGCTTCGGCCAGGGCCTCGGCTACCTGGCCGGCTCGCTGGGGCCGCTGGCCTTCGGTCTGCTGTTCGGCGTCACCGGGTCCTGGTGGCCGTCCTTCGGCTACCTGTGGCTCATGCTCGTGGTGCTCGGCGCGGGCATCCTCATGACCGGACGCCACCGGTTCATGGAGGACGACGCCGCACGGTGACCCTCCGTGCGTCACCGGCGGTCCCGGCGCTCCCGGGGCGGTCGGCCGCGACGGCTTCGGGCGGCGTCGTCGACCGCCACCCGGGAGGCACGCCGCGGGGCGTGTGTGGTGGACTGGGCGCATGAGAATCGTGCTGCAAGTCGTGTCCCGTGCCGCCGTGACCGTGGCCGGGGAGACCGTGGGGGAGATCGAGGGCCCGGGCGTGCTGGCTCTCGTGGGCGTCACGCACACGGACACGCCGGAGACCGCCGCCCGGCTCGCGGAGAAGGTCGCGGGCCTGCGGATCCTGCCGGGGGAGACCTCGTGCGCGGACGGGCCCTCACCCGTGCTCGTGGTCAGCCAGTTCACCCTGTACGGGGACGTGCGGAAGGGACGCCGGCCCTCGTGGTCCAGGGCCGCCCCCGGGGACGTCAGCGAACCCCTGTTCGAGGAGTTCGTCCGGGCGCTGCGCGGGCGCGGGATCCCCGTGGAGACGGGGCGCTTCGGGGCGCACATGGAGGTCTCGCTCGTCAACGACGGGCCCGTGACCGTCCTCGTGGACAGCGAGGAGCTGGACCGGCCCCGCCGGGGGTGAACGCCGCCGGGTCGCCACGGGCCCCCGGGTGCCCCTGACGGGGACGGGCGGCACGCGGGCCCCAGCAGAGTTCTGCCTGTCCGGGGCGGGCAGTACTGTCGGGGCGTGAGCACCTCCCTGTTCGACCTGCCGGACCCGCTCAGCGGTGACGGCTCGGCCACGTCCGATCCCACCGCCCACCACTGCGGGCCGCGGGGCCGTACCCGCGCCCCGCTCGCGGTGCGGATGCGCCCACGCACCCTGGACGAGGTCGTGGGGCAGAAGCACCTGCTGCGGGCAGGGTCCCCGCTGCGCGCACTGGTCACCGGTCGGTCGGGGCCGGCCGCGCCGTCCTCGGTGATCCTGTGGGGCCCGCCCGGAACGGGCAAGACCACGATCGCGCAGGTGATCGCGCGCGGGCACGGCACCACGTTCGTGGAGCTCTCCGCCGTCACGGCCGGCGTCAAGGACGTCCGCCGGGTCATGGACGAGGCCCTCACGGCGCGGGACCTGCACGGACGCACCACGGTGCTGTTCCTGGACGAGATCCATCGCTTCACCAAGGCGCAGCAGGACGCCCTGCTGCCCGGGGTGGAGAACGGGTGGGTCATCCTCGTGGCGGCCACCACCGAGAACCCGTCCTTCTCCGTGATCTCACCCCTGCTCTCCCGCTCCCTGCTGCTCACGCTGCAGCCGCTCGAACGCCAGGACATCGGGGAGCTGCTGGACCGGGCGGTCGTGGATCCCCGCGGGCTGGACGGCGCGGTGGTCCTCTCCCCGGAGGCCCGGGAGCACCTGCTGGACGTGGCCGGGGGAGACGCCCGCAAGGCCCTCACGTCGCTGGAGGCTGCGGCCGGTGTCGCGCTGTCCCACGCGGGCGGCGTCGACGCGAGGGACCGGGAGGGCGCGGATGAGGGGAAAAGCGCGGCAGATGCGGGCGGGCCGGCGGACGAGAACGGCGCGGCGGACAAAGACGGCCCGGTCCCCGGGGGCCTTGCGGCACACGAGGACGACGCCGCGGAACAGGACCGTGCCGCGGGGCGGGGTGCCACGACGGACGAGGCCCGCGCCGTGGAGCGGACCGGCGCCGGGCAGCCCGGCGCCACCACCGGCGGTCCCGCCACAGTGACGCTGGCGCATGCCGAGGAGGCCGTGAACCGTGCGGCCGTGCGCTACGACAAGCAGGGCGACCAGCACTACGACGTGGTGAGCGCGTTCATCAAGTCCATCCGGGGCTCGGACGTGGACGCCGCGATGCACTACCTCGCCCGGATGGTCGAGGCGGGGGAGGACCCCCGGTTCATCGCACGCCGGCTCATCATCTCCGCGTCCGAGGACATCGGCATGGCGGACCCCACCGCGCTGCAGACCGCCGTGGCGGCCGCCCAGGCCGTGCAGCTGATCGGCATGCCGGAGGGCCGCCTCCCGCTCGCCCAGGCCGTGGCGCACCTGGCCACCGCGCCCAAGTCCAACGCCGCCTACCTGGCGGTGGACGCCGCGATCGCCGACGTCCGGGCCGGGGGTGCCGGTCCCGTGCCTGCGCACCTGCGGGACTCCCACTACCCGGGAGCGGCGGGGCTCGGCCACGGCGACGGCTACCGCTACGCCCACGACGCCCCCAGTGCCGTGGCCACCCAGCAGTACCCGCCGGACGAGCTCGTGGGCAGGGACTACTACCGGCCCACGCCCTACGGCCACGAGAAGGAGCTGGCCCACCGGCTGGGCATCCTGCGGTCCATGGTGCGGGGCACCCGGCGCGGGGACTGAGCCGGTCAGGTCGGCCGCCGCGCACCCCTCGCCACGGCCGCTGTTTTCCGTGTCACGGAGTGAGGACTATTGTGTCTCTCACCCGAATCGATCGTCAGCTACCCACCGGTAGACAGGAGCGGCAACCGTGCCACTGACCTCTTTGAACGCACAGCAGCGCAACAACGACCTCCGCGCCATGGCGGAGCACCCCGTGGACGTCCTGGTGATCGGCGGCGGCATCACGGGCGCTGGGATCGCCCTGGACGCGGCCACCCGTGGTCTGTCCACCGCCATCATCGACGCGCAGGACTGGGCCCAGGGCACCTCCTCGCGCTCCTCCAAGCTGGTGCACGGCGGGCTGCGCTACCTCATGCAGCTGAACTTCGCGCTCGTGGCGGAGGCCCTCAAGGAGCGCGACCTCCTGATGCACCGGCTGGCCCCGCACCTGGTCAAGCCCATCCAGTTCATGTACCCGCTGACCCACAAGGGCTGGGAACGCCCCTTCGTGGCCACGGGCATCGGCATGTACGACACCCTCGCCCACGTGGGCGCCAAGGCCGAGTCCCTGCCCATCCAGCGCCATCTCAGCGCCGCCGGCGTGCGCAAGACCTTCCCGGCCATGCGCGACGACGCCGCCGTGGGCGCCATCGCCTACTGGGACGGTCGCGTGGACGACGCCCGCCTGACCCTGGACCTCGTGCGCACGGCCCAGCGCTACGGGGCCCTCGCGGCGAACCGCGCCGCGGCCCGCAACCTGATCCGTGACGACTCCGGCCGCGTGGTCGGGGCCCACATCGAGGACCTCACCACGGGGGAGACCCGCGAGGTGCGCGCCAAGGTCGTGATCTCCGCCGCCGGTGTGTGGACCGAGCCGGTCCAGGACCTCGCGGAGTCCGAGACCGGCCTGAAGGTGCTGGCATCCAAGGGCATCCACATCGTGGTCCCCAAGGAGCGCCTGGACGGCTCCACCGGCATCATCCTGCAGACGGAGAAGTCTGTGCTGTTCATCATCCCGTGGGACAACTACTGGGTCATCGGCACCACGGACACCCCGTACGAGCGGGATCTGGCCACCCCCACGGCCACGCGCGAGGACGCCCAGTACGTGCTGGACCACGCGAACAAGATCCTCCGGGACCCGCTGACCATGGACGACGTGATCGGCACGTGGGCCGGGCTGCGCCCGCTCGTGCAGCCGGGCACCAAGGGCGAGGCTACGCCCTCGACCAAGATCTCCCGTGAGCACTCCGTGGTGGAGGCCGCGCCCGGGCTGTTCACCATCGCCGGCGGCAAGCTCACCACCTACCGCGTGATGGGCAAGGACGCCGTGGACGCGGCCCTCGGCAAGAAGGCCGCCAAGGAGAACCCCTCCATCACCGAGCACGTCGCGCTCCTGGGCGCGCAGGGCTGGTCCGGTCTGATGAACCAGTCGGAGCACCTGGCCGCCCGCGTCGGTATGGAGCAGGTCGTGGTCGAGCGTCTGCTCAACCGTTACGGGGACGAGACGCTGGAGATGATCGACACCATCACGGACCACCCCGAACTGGGGGAGCCCGTCCCCGGCGCCGAGCAGTACCTCAAGATTGAGATCCAGCGCGCGGCCACTCACGAGGGCGCCCTGGACCTCGAGGACGTGATGTGCCGGCGCACCCACCTGAACTACGAGCAGCGCGACGGCGGTTCCGCCGCGGCCCCGGAGATCGCCCGCATCATGGGTGACGTCCTCGGCTGGGACGAAGCCGAGCGCGCACGCCAGGTGGATCTCTACGAGCAGATGCGCCGCGCCGAGCACGCCGCCCTGCAGGAGAACGACGAGGACACCGCCCAGCGGCTGCGCGAGGGCGCGGGCAACCCGTACCCGCAGCAGCGGGGCTGAGAGAAGATCTCGGGCCCGGGACAGTCCGGGCCCCCGAACACCCAATGGAGGGTGCTGTGAATGAAGTGACCGAGGTGGCGCTGTCCACCGTTTTCATGTCGGAGGCCTTCGGCACGGCCGTGCTAGTGCTGCTGGGCTGCGGCGTGGTGGCCAACGTGGTGCTCCCGCGCACCAAGGGCAACGGCGCGGACTGGCTGCTCATCAGCTTCGGCTGGGGCTTCGCCGTCTTCGCCGGCGTGTACGTGGGCCACGCCTCCGGGGCGCACCTCAACCCCGCGGTGACGCTGGGCATGCTCGCGCGCCAGGAGCCCGAGTACGCACCCGGGGTGGCCATCAGCGTCGCAAGCACCCTCGTCTACATCGTGGCGCAGATGGTGGGTGCCTTCGTGGGTGCCGTCGTGTGCTGGCTCGCCTACAGGAAGCACTTCGACGCCGCCGGGCGCGAGGGCGTGCCCACGATCGACGTCTTCTCCACCGGGCCCGAGATCCGCAGCCACGGCTGGAACTTCCTCACCGAGGTCATCGCCACCTTCGTGCTCGTGTACGTGATCCTCGTCTTCGGGGAGACCCCGAGCGAGCTCGGACCCCTCGCGGTGGGCGTGCTGGTGGTGGCGATCGGCATGAGCCTCGGCGGCCCCACGGGCTACGCCATCAACCCTGCCCGCGACCTCGGCCCCCGCATCGCGCACGCGGTGCTGCCCATTCCCGGCAAGCCGGGCAGCAACTGGTCCTACAGCTGGGTCCCGGTGCTCGGCCCCGTGGTGGGCGGTGTGCTCGCCGGTGTGGCGGCCCACCTCATCGGCTAAGCGCACCGCACCCGAGCACGACACACAACTGACGAAGGAGTCACCCCATGAGCGAACCCCAGTACGTGATGGCCATCGACCAGGGCACCACGAGCACGCGCGCCATCGTCTTCGACCACTCCGGGAAGATCAAGGGCCTGGGCCAGTACGAGCACGAGCAGATCTTCCCGCGCGCGGGCTGGGTGGAGCACGATGCCCAGGAGATCTGGCGCAACACCCGCCGCTGCGTGGCGGACGCGCTCGCCGAGACCGAGCTGACCCGCGAGGACCTCGCCGCCGTGGGCATCACCAACCAGCGCGAGACCACCGTGGTGTGGGACAAGAACACCGGAGAGCCCGTCTACAACGCGATCGTGTGGCAGGACACCCGCACCCAGGAGATCGTGGACGAGCTGGCCGAGGACGGCGGTGAGGAACGTTTCCGGGACCTCACAGGGCTGCCCCTGGCGAGCTACTTCGCCGGCCCCAAGGTCAAGTGGATCCTGGACAACGTGGAGGGCGCTCGCGAAAAGGCCGAGGCGGGTGACCTGCTGTTCGGCACCACCGACAGCTGGCTCGTGTGGAACCTCACGGGGGGCACCAACGAGGGCGTGCACGTCACGGACGTGACCAACGCGTCCCGCACGCTGCTCATGAACATCGACACCCTGGACTGGAACGAGGACCTCTGCGAGACGCTGGGCATCCCGATGTCCATGCTCCCCGAGATCCGCTGCAGCTCCGAGGTCTACGGCAAGGGCCGCGCCCGAGGCTTCCTCAAGCAGGTCCCGATCGCGGGCATCCTGGGTGACCAGCAGGCCGCGATGTTCGGTCAGACGTGCTTCGAGCCCGGCATGGGCAAGAACACCTACGGCACGGGCAGCTTCCTGCTGATGAACGTGGGGCAGACCCCGGTGCGTTCGGAGCACGGTCTCATCACCACGGTGTGCTACCAGATCGAGGGCGAGAAGCCCGTCTACGCGCTCGAGGGCTCGATCGCTGTCACGGGCTCGCTCGTGCAGTGGGTGCGGGACAACCTCGGCATCATCCAGGACGCCAAGGAGATCGAGCCGCTCGCGCGCGCCGTCGAGGACAACGGCGGGGCGTACTTCGTGCCCGCGTTCTCGGGTCTGTTCGCCCCGCACTGGCGCCCGGACGCCCGTGGTGCGCTGGTGGGGTTGACCCGCTACGTGCGCAAGGAGCACATCGCCCGCGCCGTGCTGGAGGCCACCGCCTACCAGTCGCGCGAGGTCGTGGAGGCCATGAACAAAGACTCGCAGCAGGACCTCGTGGAGCTGCGCGTGGACGGTGGCATGACGGCCAACGAGCTGCTCATGCAGTTCCAGGCGGACCAGCTGGGCGTGCCCGTGATCCGCCCCGAGATCACGGAGACCACCGCGCTGGGCGCCGCGTACGCGGCCGGGCTGGCAGTGGGATTCTGGGCGGACCTGGACGAGATCACCCAGAACTGGGCCGAGGACAAGCGCTGGGAGCCCGAGGGGGACCGTGAGCAGCAGGAGAAGCTGTTCCGCAACTGGGGCAAGGCAGTGACCAAGTCGCTGGACTGGGTGAACGAGGACGTGGACTGAATCCGCTATAGTGGAACGCTGGCTGGCACGTCCCCGGTGGACCTTCGGCGCCCCTGACACCCTCAAGGGCCCGGTGAGCACACGGTGGACGCTAGGTTCGTCGGATTGCGGCTGATCCGCACCTCTCCCGCGGGAACCGATTCCCCCGCGCAGGAGGCCAGTACCACCCAGAACGGAACGCGGGCTGTGCCCGTACGCCGTCGAACCGCATGAAAGGCATGCTTTGTCCCAGAACAACAGCTCCCGTGCGCGCCGCCAGGTGCGCAAGTCCCGTGCCCTCGGCATTGCACTGACGCCGAAGGCCGAGAAGTACTTCGAGCGCCGCCCGTACGCCCCCGGTGAGCACGGCCGTGCCCGCCGCAAGCAGGACTCCGACTACAAGGTGCGCCTGACCGAGAAGCAGCGGCTGCGCGCGCAGTACAACATCCGCGAGAAGCAGATGCACCGCGCCTACGTGGAGGCCAAGCGCGTCGAGGGCCAGACCGGTGAGAACCTCATCGCCCTGCTCGAGACCCGCCTGGACGCCCTCGTGCTGCGCGCGGGCTTCGTCCGCACGATGGCCGCGGCCCGCCAGGCCGTGGTGCACCGTCACATCATGGTGGACGGCCAGCGCGTGGACCGTCCCTCGTACCGCGTGCGCCCGGGTCAGATGATCCACGTGCACCCGCGCTCCGAGAAGATGGTGCCGTTCCAGATCGCCGCGACCGGTGCGAACCAGGATGTCCTGCCGGACACCCCGCCGTACCTGGACGTGACGATCGACCGGCTGCAGGCCACGCTCTCCCGCAAGCCCGAGCGCTCCGAGGTCCCCGTGACCTGCGAGGAGCAGCTCGTGGTCGAGTACTACGCACGCATGGCCTGATCATTCGTGCGCGGCCGACCGCCCAGCGCTCGGCCACCGGACAGCCCGCGGGTTCACCCCGCGGGCTGTCCGCGTTCCTGGATCCGGACGAGCGGGCAGTGGCCGGCTGCCTGCACCGCCGACCGGCGCCCGCTCACGGGTCCGTGCGGTGCCACGGGGTCGCTCCTCGGTGCTCGGTCGTGTCCGGGTTGTTGGGTAGAGTTGCGCTTCGGTCGGTCCTTCGCGCCGACCTCGACGACGACACACGGACGGAAGTGATGGTCACCCATGGACGGTGGAGATATCGCCGGGCTGCTCGCGGTGCTGGTGTTCGCGGTGCTCGTGGGTCTGCTCGCGCTGCCCATCGTGAAGCTCGGGCGGGTGTTCGACGAGCTGCGCCTGACCATCCGCTCGATCAACGACGGCACCACGCCGCTGATCGACGAGGTGACACGCACGGTCACCACCACGAACACGCAGCTGGAGAAAGTGGACGGGATCACCTCGAACGTCTCCGACGCCTCGGCGAACGTGTCGGCACTGTCCTCGCTCGTGGCCTCCACCGTGGGGCAGCCCCTGATCAAGGTGGCGTCCTTCTCCCACGGGTTGCGCCGCGCCTTCTCGCCCCAGCCCGGGGCACCGGGCGCCGCCGGGGGAGCCGGGACCCGTCCCGGCTCCGCACCGTCCTCCCAGCCCCGGGGCGCCTCCGGTGTCCCCGCGGACCACACCGGGCACGAGCCATCCGCTGATGGTTCCGGACCCACGGACACCAGGAGCTGACTATGGGAATGTGGTCCAAACTCGCCCTGCTCGCCGCCGGCGCCCTGGTGGGCGGCGCGGCCACCCGCGTCGCCTCCGATCCCGCGGCCCGGCAGTCCCTGTCCCGGGCCATCCAGGGGACTCCCGAGAGCACGGCCGTGGCGCGCGCGCCGCACGGGGACGTGGCGCACCGCGCCCGACCCGCCGCGGTGGACACCCTGCGCACCGCGGCCCGGCGCTTAGGGGAGTTCACGGCACGGGTCCGTGCGGGCATGGAGGAGCGCGAGGCGCAGCTGCAGCAGCAGTTCGGCGTGCGCTCTCCCGTGGACCACACCGCCAACCACCCGGCGGCGCCCGACGACGCCGTGCCCCCCGCCGGTGTCCCGTGGCACCCGGTCACGTCCCACGACTCCTCGACCGACCCGGAGGACCCCCGGGCCCGGGTCATCGAACACACCCCTTCGGAAGGAAACGAGCGGTAATGCTCTCTCACGAGATCACCCAGCGCTGGCTGAGCTACTTCGAGGCCAAGGGCCACCACGTGGTGCCCTCGGCGTCCCTGGTGTCCCAGCAGCCCGGTGCCATGTTCACGATCGCCGGCATGGTGCCGTTCATCCCGTACTTCCTGGGCCAGGAGACCCCTCCCTACCGCCGGGCGACCTCCGTGCAGAAGTGCATCCGCACCCTGGACATCGACGAGGTGGGCAAGACCGCCCGCCACGGCACGTTCTTCCAGATGGCCGGCAACTTCTCCTTCGGCGACTACTTCAAGTCCCAGGCCATCCCCATGGCCTGGGAGCTGCTCACCACTGCCGCGGCCGACGGCGGCTTCGGGCTGGACCCGGAGCGGCTGTGGGTCACCGTGTACGAGGGGGACCAGGAGTCCTACGACCTGTGGCACGACACCGTGGGTTTGCCCGCCCAGCGCATCCAGCGCATGGGCCGTGACGAGAACTACTGGGACACCGGCCAGCCCGGGCCCGCGGGTCCCGACTCCGAGATCTTCTACGACCGCGGCCCGCGCTACGGCAAGGACGGCGGTCCGGCGGTGGACGACGACCGCTACATCGAGATCTGGAACCTCGTGTTCATGCAGTACCAGCGCGGCGAGGGCAACGGCAAGGACTACGAGATCCTGGGCGACCTGCCGCAGCAGAACATCGACACCGGCCTGGGCGTGGAGCGTCTGGCCATGCTGCTGCAGGGCGTGGAGAACTTCTACGAGACGGACCAGGTCCGACCCGTGCTCGACGCCGCGGCCAAGCTCTCCGGGCGCACCTACCACGGAGCCGAAAAGGCCGGCGAGGAGGGCTACGAGGACGACGTCCGCATGCGCGTGGTCGCCGACCACGTCCGTTCCTCGCTCATGCTCATCGCCGACGGCGTGACGCCCGGCAACGAGGGCCGCGGCTACATCCTGCGCCGGCTGCTGCGCCGTGCCGTGCGGGCCATGCGCCTGCTCGGGGTCACCGAGCCCTGCCTGCCCGTGCTGCTGCCGGAGTCACGGGACGCCATGAAGGGCGTCTACCCCGTGGTGGCCGAGGACTTCGAGCGGATCTCGCGGATCGCGTACGCCGAGGAGCGGGCCTTCCTGAAGACCATCGAGTCCGGCACCACCCGCCTGGAGCACGCCGTGGACGTGGCCAAGGGGGAGAAGCGCGCGCTGAGCGGGGCGGACGCCTTCGCCCTGCACGACACCTTCGGCTTCCCGATCGACCTCACCCTGGAGATGGCCGGCGAGGCCGGCGTCGCCGTGGACGAGAAGGCGTTCCGCGAGCTCATGGCCGAGCAGCGCCAGCGCGCCCAGGAGGACGCCCGCGCCAAGAAGGGCGCCATGGCGGACCTCTCCGAGCTGCGCCGCATGCTTGACGACCACGGCAGCGAGTTCACCGGCTACACCGAACTGGTCACACCCACCACGGTGCGCGCCATCCTCTCGGGCGGCGTCTCCGTGCCCGCCGCGAGCGAGGGCGAGCACGTGGAGATCGTGCTCGAGCGCACCCCGTTCTACGCCGAGGCCGGTGGCCAGGCCGCGGACGTGGGCACCATCGACTCCGCGGACGGGCTGCGCCTGAGCGTGGAGGACGTCCAGCAGCCCGTGAAGGGTCTGTCCGTGCACAAGGTCACGGTCGCCTCCGGCCAGGTGGTCGTGGGGGACGAGGTCACCGCCCGCGTGGACTCCCGCCGCCGCCACGACGGCGAGGCAGCCCACTCCGGCACGCACGTGATCCACGCTGCCCTGCACGACGTCCTGGGCCCGGACGCGGTCCAGCGCGGCTCGTTCAACAAGGAGGGCTACCTCCGCTTCGACTTCTCCCACGGGGAGGCCCTGAACGCGGAGCAGATCCAGGAGATCGAGCAGATCGCCAACACCGCCATCCGCGACGACTTCGAGGTGGTCACCCGCGAGATGCCGCTGGCCGAGGCCAAGAAGCTCGGGGCCATGTCGCTGTTCGGCGAGAAGTACGGGGACGAGGTCCGCGTGGTCGAGATGAACGGCCTGTGGTCCCGTGAGCTGTGCGGCGGCACCCACGTGGGCTCCACGTCCCAGCTGGGCTCGCTGTCCCTGGTCTCGGAGCAGTCCGTGGGCTCGGGCAACCGTCGCGTGGAGGCGCTCGTGGGCCTGAACTCGTTCAACCACCTGGCCGCCGAGCGCACGCTGGTCAACCAGCTCACCGGAATGCTCAAGGTGCAGTCCAGCGCCGAGCTGCCGGAGCGCCTCGCGGCCACCCTCGACAAGCTCAAGGAGACCGAGCGCCAGCTCGCCGGCCTGCGCCAGCAGCAGCTGCAGGCTCAGGCCGGCCAGCTCGCCCAGGACGCCGAGCGCATCGGGACGGTCACGGCCGTGCTGCACGACGCCGGGGAGATCGCCTCCGCGGACGCGCTGCGCACCCTCGCCCTGGACCTGCGCACCCGCCTGGGCTCCGACCCCGCGCTCGCGGCCGTGACCGGCGTCGCCAACGACCGTCCGCTGATCGTGGTGGCCGTCAACGACGCCGCCCGGCAGGCAGGTCTCGCGGCCGGCCAGCTCGTGCGCACCGCGGCCACGGTCCTCGGTGGCGGTGGCGGCGGCAAGCCGGACGTCGCCCAGGGCGGCGGCTCCGACGCCGCCCGGATCCCCGATGCGCTGGCGGCGGTGCGGCGGCAGATCCAGGACTCCGCGAGCTGATGTCAGAGTCCTTCGAGCGTGCCGTGCGCATGGGCGTGGACGTGGGGAAGGTCAGGGTGGGCGTCGCCCTGACCGACCCCGGGTGCGTCCTGGCCACGCCGCACCAGACGCTCGCGCGGGACTCCAACCCCCGCAAGGCCTTCGACGTGAAGATCATCACCAGGCTCTGCGAGGAGCGGGACGTGCGCACGGTGTACGTGGGCCTGCCGCGCAGCCTGGACGGACGTGAGAACGATTCGACCGTCATGGCCAGGGATTACGCCGCGATGCTCGTTCGTCGGCTAGGCTCACGGGGGTGCACCACGCAGGTGCGCCTGGTGGACGAGCGGCTGTCCACGGTCGCTGCCCACCAGTCGATGCTGGACTCCGGGGTCTCCCGGAGGGACCACATGGACAGGGTCGACCAGGCGGCCGCCGTGACCTTCCTGCAGACTGCGGTGGACCAGGGCCTGCGCACCGGCGTGGAGCCGGGCGAGCGGGTCGGGGCCGTGGAACAGGCGCAGCAGTGCACCGAGGGGCGGGTGACCTCCCCACAGGGGGATGCCCCCAAGACCACCAGAACGGCGGACGGAGAGTATTCGTGAGCGATGAGCCGCGGGACAACGCAACCGGTGACGGGAACACCCCGCACGGGTCTAACGGTGATGGGCTGAGCTCCTCGCACGCCTCTGACGGCGGCTCCCACTCCCAGCTGGTCGGCTCCTTCGAGCACCACGAGGTGACGCCGGAGCAGCGCAAGCGCCGCCAGGCCCGTTCCCGCGCGTCCATGACCACGGCCATCGCCCTGTTCGTCGCGGCGCTGATCGTGGTGGTGGCGGTGCTCGGCTCCACGTTCGGGCTCTTCGAGCGCAAGGACTACCACGGCTCGGGGGACCAGGACGTCACGTTCTCCGTGGCGGACGGCAGCACCACGGGGCAGATCGCGCAGGATCTCGAGTCCCAGGACATCGTGGCGGACGCCTCCACGTTCGTGTCCACGTTCCAGAAGAAGTACCCCGAGGACTTCATCCAGCCCGGTGAGTACCAGCTCAAGACCAGGATGAGCTCCGAGGACGTGGTCAACTCCCTGATGGAGAAGGAAGCCGCCACGCACTACGCGGCGATCCCCAAGACCCAGCGGATGGACGACACCTTCACCGCCCTGAGCGAGGCCACCGGCATCGACCGCTCCGAGTTCGAGAAGCTCGCCAAGCAGAAGGAGACGTTCGGGATCCCCGAGCAGTTCCCCAACCTGGAGGGCTGGCTGCACCCGGGCGAGTACCACTTCCCCCTGGACGCCACGGCCGAGCAGATCCTGCAGGAGATGGTGGACCGCACCCGGGCCACCCTGGAGAAGAACAACGTCCCCGAGGACCGCTGGTTCGAGGTGCTCACCGTCGGCTCGATCGTCGAGTTCGAGGGCACCCCGCAGAACTACCCCTCCGTGGCCGGAGCCATCGAGAACCGCATGAACAACCCGGACGGCGAGACCAGCGGGTTCATCCAGTCCGACGCCTCCGTGACCTACGGACTGGGCAAGAAGACCGTGCACCTCACGGAGGAGGAGAAGAAGGACAAGTCCAACCCGTACAACACCTACGCGAACCCCGGTCTGCCGGTCGGTCCGATCGGGTCCCCGAGCGACGACGCCATTGCGGCGGCGGCCAACCCGGAGAAGAACGACTACTACTACTGGGTGACCGTGAACCTGGACACGGGTGAGACCAAGTTCGCCAAGACGTACGAGGAGCACCAGAAGTACGTGCAGGAGTACCAGCAGTGGTGCGCGGACAACGAGGGCAAGTGCTCCTGACGTGCCCCCGGTGACACCCTCCAGGCTGCGGGCGGCCGTCCTCGGCCACCCGGTGGCTCACTCCCTGTCCCCGGCGCTGCACACCGCGGCCGGGGAGGCCCTGGGTCTGAGCACCGACTACACCCGGGTGGATGTTCCCGAGTCCGGGTGGGAGGTGTTCTGGGCGGGAGCCCGCGAGGACGGCGGGTGGAGCGGGTTCTCCGTGACCATGCCCCTCAAGCCCCTGGCCGCGCGGGACGCGGACCGGGTGACCCCGCTGGTGGAAGCCCTCGGGGTAGCCAACACCCTGACCCTCACCCCGCAGGGTTCCGTGGCGGACAACACGGACGTCATGGGGATCATGGCCGCGCTGTGTGCCGCGGGGCCGGTTCCGGAGGCGCCCCGCGCCGTCGTGCTGGGCGGGGGAGCCACCGCGCACGCCGCGGTGGCCGCCCTGCAGGCCCTGGGGGCGCCCGCGGTGGACGTGGCGGTGCGCACGGCATCCCGCGCCCGCTCCCTCGACGGCGTGGCCGGTGCGCTGGGCGCCACGGTGCACGTCCGGCCGTGGTCCGCGGCCCCCGAGCTGCTCCGGCACGCGGACGTGGTGGTCTCGACCCTGCCGCCGCGTGCCGCCGACGACCTCGCCCGGCTGTGGCGTGCAACCCGGCCCAGCGTGCACGGGGTGCTGCTGGACGTCGCGTACGACCCGTGGCCCTCCGAGCTGGCCGCCGCGTGGCAGCACGCCGGGGGAGCGATCGCACCGGGTGTCGATATGCTGATCTTCCAGGCGGTGGACCAGCTGCGCTGGTTCGTCGGGGGCGGGCCCCACCAGGAGCTGCCCCGGGAAGCATGCGTGACCGCGGCCATGTGCCGCGCGGTCGGCCGCCCGGAGCGCACGGTGCCGGAACGGGTGCGCCGCGCGCAGGAGCGTCGTCGGCCCGAGTGAACGGGCGCGTCGGTTGCACGGCGTGCCTAGAGCCGGAGAGCTGGCCAGCGCCGGAGCCCGGACGAGCGGCTCCACCTGAGCCGCAGAACGCAGAGTCGGGCAGCGCCGGTGCCCGGCAGGTGCCGGACGCGCAGTGCTCGGGACCTCTCGGAGGGTTCCACGGGTTCTCCTCCGATCTTTCGACCGCCGGATTGAAGACCACCGGGGGATCCGCCGGATCCCCCTCGAGGACTGGAGACTTGGATGTTGCGTTGGCTCACGGCCGGGGAGTCCCACGGCGAGGCGCTCGTGGGGATCGTCGAGGGCGTGCCCGCCGGTGTGGAACTGACCACCGGGATGGTCCAGGACGCCCTGGCCCGCCGCCGTCTGGGCTACGGCCGCGGGGCGCGCATGAAGTTCGAGCAGGACCGCGTGCGTGTTCTGGGCGGTGTGCGCCACGGCGTCACCCAGGGCGGCCCGGTGGCCATCGAGATCGCCAACACGGAGTGGCCCAAGTGGCAGGACGTGATGAGCTCCGATCCCGTGGACCCGCAGGTCCTGGAGGGCCGCGCCCGCAACGCGCCGCTCACCCGGCCGCGCCCGGGGCACGCGGATCTCACGGGCATGCAGAAGTACGGCTTCGACGAGGCCCGCCCGGTGCTGGAGCGCGCCTCGGCCCGTGAGACCGCCACCCGGGTGGCGGTCGGCCTGGTGGCCTCGCAGGTGCTCGCCGCACTGGGCATCCGGCTGGTCTCCCACACCACGGCCATTGCGGACGTGCGCGTGCCGGACGGTGCGCCGCTGCCCGGCCCCGGGGACGTCGCCGCGCTGGATGCGGATCCGCTGCGCTGCTTCGACGCCGGGACGAGCGAGCGGATGGTCGCCGCGGTGGACGCCGCCCACAAGGCCGGGGAGACCCTGGGCGGGGTCGTCGAGGTTCTGGCCGAGGGCATGCCCCCGGGGCTCGGCTCCTACGTCCACTGGGACCGGCGGCTCGACTCGCGGCTGGCCGGGGCGCTCATGGGCATCCAGGCCATCAAGGGCGTGGAGGTCGGGGACGGCTTCCGCACGGCCGAGCGACCGGGTTCGCAGGCGCACGACGAGACCCTCCGGGCCGACGGCGCGGTGCACCGCGTGAGCAACCGCGCCGGCGGCATAGAGGGCGGGATGTCCACGGGCGACCTGTTGCGCGTGCGGGCGGCCATGAAGCCGATCGCCACGGTGCCCCGCTCGCTGCGCACCGTGGACGTGGCCACGGGCGAACCCGCCCGGGCCCACCACCAGCGCTCGGACGTGTGCGCCGTGCCCGCGGCGGGAGTCGTGGCGGAGGCCATGGTCGCGCTCGTCCTCGCGGAGGCCGCCCTCGAGAAGTTCGGCGGGGACTCCGCCGCCGAGATGGTGCGCAACCGGGACGCCTACCTCGAGGCCATCCCGGAGGCGCTGCGGACCTCGCCCGAGCTCGCGGACCCCGCCGCACTGGCCGCCCTGGACGAGGTGCGCGGGGACCTCTCGTGACACGGGCGCCCCTGCCCGTGGTGCTGATCGGGCCCATGGCGGCGGGGAAGTCCCGGGTGGCGCGGTGCCTGGCAGGGCGCTACGGCATGGCGCACGCGGACTCGGACCAGGTCATCGAGGCGCGCCACGGTGCCATTGCGAGGCTGTTCCGAGAGCGGGGCGAGGCGGAGTTCCGCCGCCTCGAGGCGGCGGTCGTGGCGGAGCTGCTGGACGATCCCCGCTACGCCGAGGGCGTGATCTCCCTGGGCGGCGGCGCACCCATGTCCCCGCTCGTGCAGCCGCTGCTCGAGGGCCGGACGGTCGCGTACCTGGACGTGGACCTGGCCACGGTGCGCCCCCGCATCCGGGGCGGCGCGTCACGCCCGCTGCTGCAGCCGGACCCCGAGACCCGCTGGAGCCAGATCATGGCCGAGCGCCGTGAGACGTTCGAGCGGCTCGCCACGATCACCCTGGACGCCCGCGCGCCGCGCTCGGCGTCCCAGATCGCCCACGACCTGCACACCGCCCTGGGCGCCGCCGCGCGCTCCGAGCCAGGAAAGGACCACACCGCATGAACGAGACCGTGATCCCCGTCCGAGGGGACACCCCCGAGAACCAGTACGACGTCCTGGTGGGCCACGGTCTGCTGGGCCGCGTCCCCGAGCTGCTGGGGGAGCGCGTCAAGAAGGTGCTCATCATCCACCCCCGCGCGCTGCGCGCCACCGGCGACGTGGTGCAGGAGGATCTGCGTGCCGCGGGGATCCAGAGCTTCGTGGCCGAGATCCCGGACGCGGAGGAGGGCAAGCGCGTGGAGGTCGCGGCCTTCTGCTGGCAGATCATGGGCCAGTCCGACTTCACGCGCACCGACGCTGTGGTCTCCGTGGGCGGCGGTGCCGTCTCCGACCTCGCGGGCTTCGTGGCCGCCACGTGGCTGCGGGGTGTGCGGGTGGTGCACCTGCCCACCACGCTGCTGGGCATGGTGGACGCGGCCGTGGGCGGCAAGACCGGGATCAACACCGCCGAGGGCAAGAACCTGGTGGGTTCCTTCCACCCGCCGGCCGCCGTGGTGTGCGACCTCGACTCCCTGGCCACCCTGCCCGAGAACGAGCTGCTCACGGGCATGGCCGAGGTGGTCAAGTGCGGGTTCATCGCGGACCCGCAGATCCTCACCCTGATCCAGGAGCACCCCGCCGAGGTCCGGGACAGCTCCTCCGCCGTGGTGCGAGAGCTCGTGGAGCGCAGCGTGCGCGTCAAGGCGGACGTGGTCTCCACGGACCTGCGCGAGTCCGGGCGGCGCGAGCACCTGAACTACGGCCACACCCTGGGCCACGCGATCGAGCACAACGAGCGCTACCAGTGGCGCCACGGCGCGGCCGTGTCCGTGGGCATGGTCTTCGCGGCGGAGCTCGGCCGGGCCGCGGGCAGCCTGTCCGACGACGCCGTGGTCCTGCACCGCGAGATCCTCACCTCCCTGGGCCTGCCGGTCTCGTACCGCGCCGACCAGTGGCCCCGGCTGCTGGAGGTCATGAAGCGGGACAAGAAGACCCGCGGCAACCTGCTGCGCTTCGTGGTCCTGGACCGGATCGGCGCCCCCCGGACCATGGAGGTCCCGGACCCCGCCATCCTGTTCGCGTGCTACCAGGAGATCGCCGACTGACACGAGGGGCCCATGCGGCGCCCGCACCCCCGCACCGGGGGATCGGGCCGCACGCGGTAGACTGGTCCGGCTCCACGAGCCGGACCCAGTGCGGCGACGTACCCGACGAGAAAGTGACACCGTGGCAACCAGCAACGACATCAAGAACGGCACCATCCTCAAGCTCGACGGCAACCTCTGGCAGACCATCGAGTTCCAGCACGTCAAGCCCGGCAAGGGTGGCGCGTTCGTGCGCACCAAGCTGCGCAACGTGACCAGCGGCAAGGTGGTGGACAAGACGTTCAATGCCGGTGCCAAGATCGAGACCGCCACGGTGGACCGCAGCGAGTACCAGTACCTGTACCAGGACGGCGACGACTACGTCTTCATGGACAACTCCACGTACGACCAGATCACCGTGCCTGGCGTGGTGGTCGGGGACGCCGCCCACTTCATGCTCGAGAACCAGAACGTGACTGTGGCCATCCACGAGGGTGCGCCGCTGTACATCGAGATGCCGCCGTCGGTGGTGCTGGAGATCACCTACACCGAGCCCGGTCTGCAGGGCGACCGCTCCACGGGCGGCACCAAGCCCGCCACCGTGGAGACCGGCTACCAGATCCAGGTCCCGCTGTTCCTCGAGCAGGGCACCAAGGTCAAGGTGGACACCCGCACCGGTGACTACCTGGGACGCGTCAACGAGTGAGCGGCGCACGGAGCAAGGCGCGGGTGCGCGCCGTCGAGATCCTCTTCGAGGCCGAGCAGCGCAACGAGTCCGTGCGCGACGCCCTGGTGCGCCGCCGCGAGAACTCGTCCTCGCCCATCAACCCGTACACCGTGGAGATCCTCGAGGGTGTGGACGAGCGCCGCGAGGACATCGACGAGTTCCTGGAGACCTACTCCCAGGGCTGGGCGCTCGGGCGCATGCCCGCGGTGGACCGCAACGCCCTGCGCGTGGGCGCGTGGGAGCTGCTCTACAACGCGGAGATCCCGGACGGCGTGGCCGTCGCGGAGGCCGTGGCCGTCACCCGAGAGCTCTCCACCGACGACTCTCCCCGGTTCGTCAACGGGCTGCTGGGGCGGCTGCAGAAGGTCAAGCCCTCCTTGCTGGACGACTGAGACGATGCCCCGGTTCGTGGTTCCCACGGGCCGGGGTTTCGCGTGTGGTAGCTTCAGGACCGATCGCACCCTTTAAATTCCGTCCCGTGAGGCGGGGAAGGAGGCGGCACGTGAGCGTGCCCGAACACGCCGAGAGCGCACCGGAGGCCACCACCTCCCGCGTGATCCTCTCGACATCCGACATCGACCGGGCCCTGTCCCGGATCGCCCACGAGATCCTGGAGTCCAACAGGGGCCCCGAGGACCTCGTGCTCCTGGGCATCGCCCGCCGCGGCTACCCGCTCGCGCAGCGCCTGGCGGCCCGGCTGGAGAAGATCGACCCCGGCTTCCACGCCGCCACCTCGACCGGTCAGCTGGACATCACCATGTACCGGGACGACCTGCGCAGGAACCCCGCCCGCACCCCGCAGCCCACGCTGATCCCGGACGCCGGGATCGACGGGCGCACCGTGGTGCTCGTGGACGACGTCCTGTGCTCGGGGCGCACCATCCGCGCGGCCCTCGACGCCCTCGTGGACCTCGGCCGCCCCACGGTGGTGCGGCTCGCGGTCCTGGTGGACCGCGGCCACCGCGAGCTGCCCATCCGCGCGGACCACGTGGGCAAGAACCTCCCCACGTCCTCCCGCGAGAAGGTGCGCGTGCTGCTGCGCGAGACCGACCCCGGATCCCGGGACGCGGGCCACGAGGACTGCGTGGTCATCGATGCGCCGGTGGCCTCGGATGCCGACGTCGCCCGCGCACCCGGGCGTACGGCGTCGTCGCCCGTGCCGGGACGGGCGGGTGAGCCCGCGTGAAGCACCTGCTGAGCACCACCGACCTGTCGTACGCGGATGCCGTGCGGATCCTGGACACCGCGGACCAGATGGCCGCCGTGTCCTCCCGCGAGGTCAAGAAGCTGCCCGCTCTGCGCGGGCGCACCGTGGTGAACCTGTTCTTCGAGGACTCCACCCGCACGCGGATCTCCTTCGAGACCGCCGCGAAGCGGCTCAGTGCGGACGTGATCAACTTCTCCGCCAAGGGCTCCTCGGTGTCCAAGGGCGAGTCGCTGAAGGACACCGCCCAGACGCTGATGGCCATGAGCGCGGACGCGGTGGTGATCCGCCACGGCTCCTCGGGTGCCCCGCAGCAGCTCGCGGACTCCGGGTGGATCGACGCCGCCGTGGTCAACGCCGGGGACGGCAAGCACGCGCACCCCACCCAGGCCCTGCTGGACGCCATGACCCTGCGCCGGGTCCGCTCGCGCGCCACGGGGGTGGCGAGCACCGGCATGGACCTGGAGGGCATGCACGTGGTGATCGTGGGGGACGTGCTGCACTCCCGCGTGGCCCGCTCCAACGTGTGGCTGCTGACCACCCTGGGCGCGCGTGTCACCCTGGTGGCCCCGCCCACCCTGGTGCCCGTGGCCACGGACACGTGGCCGTGCGAGATCAGCTACGACCTGGACGCCGTGCTGGCCGAGGCACCGGACGCCGTGATGATGTTGCGGCTGCAGCGCGAGCGGATGAACGCGGCGTTCTTCCCGAGCGAGGCCGAGTACACGCGAGGCTGGGGGCTCACCGCCCAGCGCGTGCACCGCCTCGAGACCATGGGGGCACCCACCGTGTTCATGCACCCCGGGCCCATGAACCGCGGGCTGGAGATCTCCTCCGAGGCCGCCGACTCCCCGCGCTCCACCGTGCTGGAGCAGGTGGCCAACGGCGTGTCCGTGCGCATGGCCGTCCTCTTCCTGCTGCTCTCCGGTGACGAGAGCGCCCCGAACCCGAGCGAGAACTGAGGTCCTCATGAGCTGCCACCTGATCAGCAACGCCCGCCCCGAGGGCGGTGACCCCGCGGACCTGTTCGTCGTGGACGGGCGGATCGCCGCCGTGGGCGCCCCCGGTTCCCTGGACGTCCCCGCGGACGCCGAGGTCCTCGACGCCTCCGGGCTCATCGCCCTGCCGGGCCTCGTGGACATGCACACCCACTTGCGGGAGCCGGGCCGGGAGGACGCCGAGACCGTGGAGTCCGGCACCCGGGCCGCGGCCCGGGGCGGGTACACGGCGGTCTTCGCGATGGCCAACTCGAACCCCGTGGCGGACACCGCCGGCGTGGTCGAGCAGGTCTGGCAGCTGGGCCGGGACGCCGGCTGGGCGGACGTGCACCCGGTGGGCGCGGTGACCGTGGGGCTGGAGGGCGAGCAGCTGTCCGAGATCCGCGCGATGGCGGAGTCCCGCGCCGGGGTGCGGATGTTCTCCGACGACGGCAAGTGCGTGCACGACCCCGTCCTGATGCGCCGGGCCCTGGAGTACGTCAAGGCCTTCGACGGCATCATCGCCCAGCACGCCCAGGAGCCCCGCCTGACCGAGGGCGCCCAGATGAACGAGGGCACCGTGTCCGCGGACCTCGGGCTCACCGGCTGGCCCGCCGTCGCGGAGGAGGCGGTCATCGCCCGCGACGTCCTGCTGGCCCAGCACGTGGACTCCCGGCTGCACATCTGCCACCTCTCCACGGCCGGGTCCGTGGAGATCGTGCGGTGGGCCAAGGAGCGCGGTGTGACCGTGACCGCCGAGGCCACCCCGCACCACCTGCTGCTCACCGACGAGCTGGTGCGCACGTTCGACCCCGTCTACAAGGTCAACCCGCCGCTGCGCACGGACGAGGACGTCCAGGCCCTGCGCCGCGCGGTGGCCGAGGGGACGATCGACGTGATCGGCACGGACCACGCCCCGCACACCACGGAGGACAAGGAGTGCGAGTGGAGCTGCGCGGCCCACGGCATGACGGGACTGGAGACCGCCCTGGCCGTGGTCCAGCACGCCCTCGTGGACACCGGGATGATCGGGTGGGAGCGGGTCGCGCAGATCATGTCCCGCCGCCCCGCGCAGATCCTCGGCCTCACGGACCAGGGCCAGGATCTCGCCCCCGGTTCCGTGGCCAACATCGTGCTGTGGGACCCCGCCGGCGCCACCCCCGTGGACCCGGCGCACCACGCCTCCAAGGCGCGCAACAGCCCGTACCGGGGGATGACCCTCCCGGGCGGGGTGCGCGCCACCTTCTACCGCGGCCACCCCGTGGTCCGTGACGGTGAGCTGACCACCCCCGTGGCCCGCTGATCCGCACCGTCCTCCCTGAAAGGTTGTCTCCCCATGTCGGACAAGCTCGTCCCCACCCTGCTCACCCTGGTCATCGTGGTGGTGCTCTTCGCCCTGATCTGGTGGGGCTGGCGGGGCCGTGTGCGGCGCCAGTCCGACGTCGCCGAGGTGACGCCCGCACCCCGGGACCTGATGAGCCGGGCCACCACACGGGTGGACGGGATGTACGTGGTCACCACCTACACCGACCAGCCGCTCGAGCGCATTGCGCGCCACGGCCTGGGGGTGCGCACGAACGCCGAGGCCGTGGTGGCCCCGGACGGCGTGTTCATCAACCGCCAGGGCGCCCCGGACGTGTTCATCCCGCGCCGCGACCTGCGCGCCGTGTCCACCACCTCCGGGATGGTGGGCAAGTTCGTGGAGCGTGACGGGCTCGTGGTGTTCACCTGGGACCTCGGGGACACGCGCGTGGACACCGGCTTCCGCGCCCGCACGGGCGAGGGGTCGCACGAACTGGAGGACGCGGCGTCGGCCCTGCTGAACGCCTGAGAACCCCGCACCGGCGCCGCCCCACGGCGGCACCGGCTCGAGACCACACCTGCTGAACGAAAGGAGTTCGCCATGAACTCACCACGCAACGCACCGGCCGTGATGGTGCTGGAGGACGGCAGCGCCTTCGAGGGCCGCGCCTGGGGTGCTCCCGGCACGGCGTTCGGGGAGGCCGTCTTCGCCACCGGCATGACCGGCTACCAGGAGACCCTCACCGACCCCTCCTACGCGGGTCAGATCGTCATCCAGACCGCACCCCACATCGGCAACACCGGAATCAACACCGAGGACATGGAGTCCCGGCGGATCTGGGTCAACGGCTTCGTGGTGCGCGACCCCGCGCGCCGCCCCTCCAACTGGCGCAGCGAGCGCACGCTGGACGAGGAGCTCGCCGCACAGGGCGTCACCGGCATCCAGGGCGTGGACACGCGCGCCCTCACGCGCCACCTGCGGGACAAGGGTGCGATGCGCGCCGGGATCTTCGCCGGCGACGACGCCGCACGGCCCGTCCCCGAGCTCGTGCGGCTGGTCTCGGAGCAGCCCGCGATGGCCGGTCGGGCGCTCGCCGAGCAGGTCAGCACGGACGAGTCCTACACGGTGGAGCCCGCCGAGCACGGCTGGGACGCACCCGTGAAGCACACGGTCGCCGCCGTGGACCTGGGCATCAAGTCCATGACCCCGCAGCGGCTGGCCGAGCGCGGCGTGCGCGTGCACGTGGTGCCCGCGGCCACGACCTTCGAGCAGCTGCGCGAGCTGGGCCCGGACGGCGTGTTCTTCTCCAACGGCCCGGGGGACCCCGCCACCGCGGAGGACCAGGTCGAGCTGCTGCGCGAGGTCCTGGACGCCCGCATCCCGTTCTTCGGGATCTGCTTCGGCAACCAGCTGCTGGGCCGTGCGCTGGGCTTCGGGACCTACAAGCTCACCTTCGGCCACCGGGGCATCAACCAGCCCGTCAAGGACCTGGCCACCGGCACCGTGGAGATCACCTCCCAGAACCACGGCTTCGCGGTGGACGCGCCGGTGGGGGAGACCGTGACCGCACCCGAGCAGCGCTACGGGCGTGTCTCGGTGTCCCACGTGGGGCTCAACGACAACGTGGTGGAGGGCCTGCGCTGCGAGGACATCCCCGCGTTCTCCGTGCAGTACCACCCAGAGGCCGCCGCGGGGCCCCACGACTCCGCGTACCTCTTCGACCGTTTTGTGGACATGATGGACCGGGCCTCCCAGGGCTCCGGCTCGGAAGCAGGAGACAACTGATGCCCCGCAGGAAAGACCTCAACAGCGTCCTGGTGATCGGCTCCGGGCCCATCGTGATCGGGCAGGCCGCCGAGTTCGACTACTCCGGCACCCAGGCCCTGCGCGTGCTCAAGGACGAGGGGCTGCGCGTCATCCTGGTGAACTCCAACCCGGCCACCATCATGACCGACCCCGAGTTCGCGGACGCCACCTACGTGGAGCCCATCACCCCGGAGACGGTCGAGAAGATCATCGCCAAGGAACGGCCCGACGCCGTCCTGCCCACCCTGGGCGGGCAGACCGCCCTGAACACCGCGCTCGCCCTGGACGCCAACGGCGCCCTGGAGAAGTACGGCGTGGAGCTCATCGGCGCGGACGTGGACGCCATCAACCTGGGCGAGGACCGTGAGGCGTTCAAGGGCGTCGTCGAGCGCTGCGGCGCCGAGTCCGCGCGTTCCGTGATCGTGCACTCCATGGACGAGGCGCTCGCCGCCGCCGAGCAGCTGGGCTACCCCATGGTGGTGCGCCCGTCCTTCACCATGGGCGGGCTCGGTTCCGGGCTCGCGTACAACGAGACGGACCTGCACCGCATCGCGGGCGCCGGCATCCAGTACTCGCCCACCTCGGAGGTGCTCCTGGAGGAGTCCATCCTGGGGTGGAAGGAGTACGAGCTGGAGATGATGCGCGACGCCAACGACAACGTGGTGGTCGTGTGCTCGATCGAGAACGTGGACCCCGTGGGCGTGCACACCGGTGACTCCGTGACGGTGGCCCCGGCGCTGACCCTCACCGACCGCGAGTACCAGCGCATGCGCGACATCGCGATCGCCGTGATCCGCGAGGTGGGTGTGGACACCGGCGGGTGCAACATCCAGTTCGCCGTGGAGCCGTCCACCGGGCGCATCGTGGTGATCGAGATGAACCCCCGCGTGTCCCGCTCCTCGGCACTCGCGTCCAAGGCCACGGGCTTCCCGATCGCCAAGATCGCCACCAAGCTCTCCCTGGGCTACACGCTGGACGAGATCCCCAACGACATCACCCGCAAGACCCCGGCGAGCTTCGAGCCCACGCTGGACTACGTGGTGGTCAAGGTCCCGCGCTTCGCGTTCGAGAAGTTCCCGGCGGCGGACCCCACGCTGACCACCACCATGAAGTCGGTGGGCGAGGCCATGGCGATCGGGCGCAACTTCACGGAGGCGCTGCAGAAGGCCATGCGCTCGCTCGAGCAGAAGGGGTCCTCCTTCAGCTTCGCGCGCCCGGCCGTGGAGCCCGGCCCCAACACGGTGGCCCGGCTGGTCTCCAGGACCGAGGAGACCACAACCGAGCGGCTGCGCAACGTGCAGCGCGCGCTGCTGGCCGGCGCCACGGTGGAGCAGGTCTTCGAGGCCACGTCCATCGACCCGTGGTTCCTGGACCAGATCCAGCTGCTCAACGAGACCGCGGACATGATCCGTGAGGACCCGGACCTGCACCCGGAGACCCTGCGCGAGGCCAAGCGCCACGGCTTCTCGGACGCCCAGATCGGGGAGCTCGTGCATCTGGACGAGTCCGTGGTGCGCGGCGTGCGCCACGCCCTGAACATCCGCCCGGTCTACAAGACGGTGGATACGTGCGCCGCGGAGTTCGAGGCGTTCACCCCGTACCACTACTCCTCGTACGACCAGCAGACGGAGGTGGCCCCGCACGAGAAGCCCTCGGTGATGATCCTGGGCTCCGGTCCCAACCGGATCGGTCAGGGCATCGAGTTCGACTACTCGTGCGTGCACGCCTCCATGGTGCTGCGCGAGGCCGGGTACGAGACCGTGATGGTCAACTGCAACCCGGAGACCGTGTCCACGGACTACGACATCTCCACGCGGCTGTACTTCGAGCCGCTGACCTTCGAGGACGTCATGGAGGTCGTGGAGGCCGAGCGCCGTTCCGGCGGACTGCTGGGCGTGTTCGTGCAGCTGGGCGGTCAGACCCCGCTCAAGCTCGCGGCGGACCTCAAGGCCGCGGGGGTGCCGATCCTCGGCACGAGCCCCGAGGCCATCGACCTCGCGGAGGACCGCGGGGAGTTCGCCCGCGTGCTCACGGAAGCCGGTCTGCGCCAGCCCAAGAACGGCACGGCGTACGACTTCGAGGAGGCCAGCCGGATCGCCCACGAGATCGGCTACCCCGTGCTCGTGCGCCCCTCGTACGTGCTGGGTGGCCGCGGGATGGAGATCGTCTACGACGAGGCCTCCCTGAAGACCTACCTGGAGAACGCGACGGAGGTCAGCCCCAGCCGTCCCGCGCTGATCGACAAGTTCCTCGAGGACGCCATCGAGATCGACGTGGACGCGCTGTTCGACGGCCGCGACTGCTACGTGGGCGGGATCATGGAGCACATCGAGGAGGCCGGGATCCACTCCGGCGACTCCGCGTGCGTGCTGCCGCCCATCACGCTCGCCCCGGACGTGGTCGAACGCGTCCGCGCGGCCACCGAGGCCATTGCCCGCGGCGTGGGCGTGAAGGGTCTGATCAACCTGCAGTTCGCGCTCGCCTCGGACGTGCTGTACGTGATCGAGGCCAACCCGCGCGCCTCGCGCACGGTGCCGTTCGTCTCCAAGGCCACGGGCGTGCAGATGGCCAAGGCCGCCGCGCTGATCGGCACGGGGCGCACGGTGGCGCAGCTGCGCGCCGAGGGTGTGCTGCCCGCGGACCACGACGGCACCACGCTGCCCGAGGGCACGCCCACGGCGGTCAAGGAGGTCGTGCTGCCGTTCGCCCGGTTCCGCACGCCGGAGGGCACCGTGGTGGACTCGCTTCTCGGTCCCGAGATGCGCTCCACGGGCGAGGTCATGGGCGTGGACAAGTACTTCGACACCGCGTTCGCCAAGGCGCAGGCCGCCGCGGGCGGTCCGCTGCCCACCTCGGGATCCCTGTTCGTCTCGGTGGCGAATAAGGACAAGCGCTCCGCGGTGATCCCGGTCAAGATGTTCGCGGACCTGGGCTTCGAGATCGTCTCCACGGGCGGCACCGCGCAGGTGCTGCGCCGCAACGGCATCGAGTCCACGGTGGTGGCCAAGATCGCGGACGCCGAGGGCGACGAGCCCACAGTGGCGGACCTGATCACGGACGGGAAGATCGACCTGATCTTCAACACCCCCTCCGGCGGCCAGGCGGCGCGCGGGGACGGCTACCAGATCCGCGCGGCGGCCACCTCGGTGGGTGTCCCCATGATGACCACGGTCTCGGAGCTCGGTGCCGCGCTGCAGGCCATCACCGCGCAGCGGCAGTACTCGTGGTCCGTGACCTCCCTGCAGGAGCACGAGCAGACCCTGCGTGAGCGTGCCGCCCAGGGGGCCTCCCGTGACTGAGCCC
>NZ_JASDCY010000033.1:0-31093 GCF_030407675.1 Kocuria sp. APC 4018
CGCAGCTGGTCTCCCTGGAGGCGGGCGGCGGCGCGGCCACACCCGAGTGGCTCTCGTGCCAGGTGGAGGAGACCTCCCCGATCTTCCACGACGCCGCCGGGGCCGTGGCCTCGCTCGTGGACTTCCGCACCGCGCTGCACGAGGCCACGGACGCCATGGGCATGGACGTGGTGGGCGTGGCCGCCGCACCGGACATCCGCCCCGAGCCCGCGGACATCACGGTGAACGAGCGCTACCAGCGCCTCGCCGGGTACACGCCCGCGATCGCCGCGGACCAGTACATCAGTGGCATGCACGTGCACCTGGGCTTCCCGGACATGGAGGACGCCGTGCGGGCACTGAACGGGCTGCGCGGCTGGCTGCCCGCCCTCGTGGCGATCGGCGCCAACTCGCCCTTGTGGCGGGGCACGGAGTCCGGCTTCGAGTCCTGGCGCTCCATCCACTACCGCCGCTGGATCGCCAACGACATCCCGCCGCACTTCAAGGACCTCGCGGACCACGAGCAGCGCGTGGCCGTGCTCAGCGCGTTCGACGTGATGGAGAGCCCCTCCACCCTGAGCTGGCTGGCCCGGCTCTCCCACAAGCACGGCACCCTGGAGATCCGGGCGTGCGACGTTCAGCTGGAGGCGCAGGACTCCGTGGCCATCGCGGTGCTGATCCGCGCGCTCGCGGACTACGCCGTGGACGTGCCGCCCACCGTGGAGCTGAGCCAGGAGTACCTGGACATCGCCCTGTGGCAGGCGGCCCGGTGGGGTCTGAGCGGTCGCGTCCTGGACCCTGTGGCCGCGGAGCTCGTCCCCGGGGAGACCCTCGTGGACACGCTGCTGGAACGGGCGCGGGACTACCACCCCACGGCCGCGGACCGGGAGTTCGCGGAGACCGGCGTGCGCCGGATCGTGGCGCGCGGCAACGGCGCCATCCGGCAGCGCCGCGCGTTCGCCCGCGCCGGGATCCCCGGGCTCATGGACATGGCCACGCAGGCGATGACGGCGGACCCGCGCGCCTGAGCCGGGGAACCGCGCACGGTTGCGCTGCGGCGTTCACGCGTGTGCGGGCCGGTACGACGCCGCCGCACCCGCGGGTGCCGTTGCGCGTCTTCTCCCGCGGGCCGGGACGGCCGCCGACCTCCGGCGGGTGAAGGACGCCCGGGAGGCGACCGTGCGGCGTCGTGCTACGGGCGGGCGGCGAAGCGCTCGATGAGGTCCACGTGCCCGGAGACGATCAGCAGGTCCCGCGAGGAGACCGTGGTCTCGGGGCGGGCGTAGGTGAAGTCCTCGCCGGGGGACTTCACGCCCACCACGGTCACGCCGTACTTGGAGCGGATGTCGGACTCGCCCAGCGTGAAGCCCTGGGTCTCGCGGGGCGGGTACATCTTGACGATCGCGAAGTCGTCGTCGAACTCGATGTAGTCCAGCAGGCGCCCGGAGACCAGGTGGGCGGTGCGCCGTCCGGCGTCCGCCTCCGGGAAGATCACGTGGTGCGCGCCGATGCGCGCCAGGATCTTGCCGTGGGCGGGGGAGATGGCCTTGGCCCAGATCCGGTCGATGCCCAGGTCCACCAGGTTGGCGGTGATCAGCACCGAGGACTCGATGGACGTGCCCACGCCCACCACCGCGGAGGAGAACTCCGCGGCACCGATCTGGCGCAGGGCGTCCATGTCCGTGGCCTCGGCCTCCACCACGTGGGTGAGCTGCCCGGCCATCTTCTGCACGAGGCTCGCATCGCGCTCCACGCCGAGCACCTCGCGGCCCTGCTGGATGAGCTGCAGCGCCGTGGCGGCACCGAACCGGCCTAGCCCGACCACCAGGACGGGGGCGGCGTGGGAGGAGTTCTTAGCCAATGATCGGCCTCTCTTCCGGGTAGGAGTACAGACGACGGCGGGAGCGCAGCGCCAGGGCGGTGGCCACCGTGGTGGTGCCGATGCGCCCCACCAGCATGATGACGGACAGCACGTACTTCCCGGCGTCCGGGGACGCCGCCGAGACACCCGTGCTCAGCCCGCACGTGGCGTACGCGGAGATGACCTCGAACAGCACGTGGTCCAGGGGCAGGTGCGTGAGCGCCACCATCACGGCGGAGCCCGCGAGCACCACGGAGGCCCCCATCATGATCACGGAGATCGCGATGCGCAGCACGGAGTCCGGGATGGTGCGGAAGAACGCGATCACGGACTGGTCGCCGCGCGCCTCCGCGAGGATCGCCAGGAACACGACGGCGAGCGTGGTCACCTTGATCCCGCCCGCGGTGGACGCGGAACCGCCCCCGGCGAACATCATGGCGTCCGTGAGCAGCAGGGTAACCTGGGAGGTGTCCGGCATGTCCACCAGGTTGAACCCTCCGGAGCGCATCATCACGGACGCGAAGAACCCCTGGAAGATCCGTTCCGGGACGGACTTGCCCCCCAGTGTGTCCGGGTTGTTCCACTCCACGGCCAGGAACAGCACCCACGCGAGCAGCAGCAGGATGGCGGTGGTCACCACGGTGAGCTTGGCGTTGAGGTTCCAGCGGTTGAAGCGGAAGCCCACCTGGCGCAGCACCAGGATCACGGGGAAGCCCAGGGAGCCCATGATCACGCCCACGCACACCGGGAGCAGGATGAGCCACACCGTGGGCCCGGCGTGGTCGTAGGGGACCAGCCCGTCCGTGTGCGGGGTGAAGCCGGCGTTGTTGAAGCTGGAGACCGCGTAGAAAATGCCGTGCCACAGGGCGGTGCCCAGGGGCTCGCCCTCGGCCAGGAAGCCCACGGAGAGCACCACGGCCAGCGCGGCCTCGATGGTGATGGAGGTGATCACGATGATCTGCAGCAGCGAGCCCACCTCGCCCAGGCGGCCGATGTTCAGCGCCTCCTGCGTGATGAGCTTGGACTTCAGCCCCAGTTTCCGCCCGATGGCCAGGGCCAGGATGGAAGTCATGGTCAGGGTGCCCAGACCGCCCACCTGGATGGCCACCAGGATGACCACCTGCCCGAACAGGGACCACTGCGCGGCGGTGGACACGGTGGTCAGCCCCGTGACGGTCACGGCGGAGGTGGCGGTGAACACGGCGTCCGCGAAGTTCGTGTGCCGCCCGGGCTGCGCAGAGACCGGCAGCCACAGCAGCAGCGCGAAGCCGAGGTCCACGATCACGAAGACGATCACGGCCAGCCGCGCGGGGGAGGAGTCCGCGATCCGGTCCACGAAGTCGCGGATCCCGCGCGCGGTGCGCGTGGTCAGGGGTTCTGAGGTGGAGGCGTCGGTGTCCGGCTCCTCCACGGCACTGGGCTGCTCGAGCTCGCTCACGGCACCTCCTCGGGGCGGCCACGGATGATCCGGGGTGCGCGGAGCGGATCCCGGGGGTTGCTGGGCGCAACGTCCCCCAGTATTCCCTGTCCCGGTGCGGTGCGGCGACAGCCCCGCAACCCGAGTGGTCTAATGGGTTTGTGAGCTCCGCGACAAAGGGCAACGACGCCCAGCACCCCACCAGCGTCTACTGGGACCCGCAGCTGCTGCAGTACAACTTCGGGGACTACCACCCCATGAGTCCCACGCGGCTGGACGCGACCATGCGCCTGGTGCAGGACCTCGGCCTGGACACGGCGGAGAACGTGCGGGTCACGGTGCCGGAGGTCCCGGAGGACAGCGTCCTGGAGCTCGTGCACACCCCGGAGTACGTGCAGTCCGTGCGCGCTGTCTCCGAGGACCCCACCCGCGAGATCCCGGAGTGCGGCCTGGGCACGGAGGACACCCCCGGCTACGCGGGCATCCACGAGTCCAGTGCGCGGCTGGTGGGTGGCAGCTACCAGGGAGCCGTGGAGCTGCTGAGCGGAAAGGTGGTCCACGCCGTCAACTTCAGCGGCGGCATGCACCACGCGGCCGCGGACAAGGCCTCGGGCTTCTGCGTCTACAACGACTGCGCCGTGGCCATCCAGCACCTGCTGGACAACGGTGTGCAGCGCGTGCTCTACCTGGACGTGGACGGCCACCACGGGGACGGTACACAGTCGATCTTCTACGACGAGCCCCGCGTCATGACCATCTCCCTGCACGAGACGGGGCTCTCCCTGTTCCCGGGCTCGGGCTTCGCCAACGAGATCGGCGAGGGCGAGGCCGCCGGAACAGTGGTCAACGTGGCCATGCCCACGCGCTCCGACGACGCCCAGTGGCTGCGCGCGTTCGACGCCGTGGTCCCCCCGATCACGCGGGAGTTCGCTCCCGAGGTGATCGTCTCCCAGCACGGCTGCGACTCCCACTTCCAGGACGAGCTGACCCATCTGCGCGTGAGCGTGGACGGTCAGCGTCAGGTGGCGCTCGCCGTGCGCGACCTCGCGCAGGAGGTCTGCGAGGGCCGCTGGCTCGCCACGGGCGGCGGCGGCTACGACGTCCACGATGCCGTGCCGCGTTCCTGGGCGCACCTGGTGGGTGTCGCGTCGGGGCACCCCGTGGCCGTGACCACCAGGGTGCCGCAGTCCTGGCGGGACTACATGAGCGAGACGTACGGCGGCCGGCCCCCCGAGGTCATGGGTGACGACGTGGACCTGTGGTGGCGGTCCTGGGAGATCGGCTACGACCCCAACGACGAGACCGACCGCAGCATCATGGCCACCCGCAAGGAGGTCTTCCCCCACTGGGGGCTGGACCCCTGGTACGACTGACGCATCTGCCGGTCGGGGCGCACCGGGCGGCGGATTGGGGCGGACGCGCGCGCTCCCACTAGGCTGTTTCCCATGTCCCACGATGCATATTCCGCGCTCTCCGATCCCACACGACGCCGCATCCTCGCGGCCCTGCAGGACGGCGCGCGGCCGGTGGGCGAGCTCGTGACCGAGCTGGAGGTCTCCCAGCCCACGGTGTCCAAGCACCTCAAGGTGCTGCGTGACGCCCGCATGGTGAGCACCCGGGCACAGGGTCAGAAGCGCTTCTACAGCATCGCCCCCGAACCCCTGGAGGAGGTCGTGGCCTGGCTGGGCGAGCTCGTCGCCGCCGCCGGTGCCGCGGATCCTGCTGAGGGGACGACGCCGCCCGCGCCGGCCCCGGCGCCCGTTCCGCCCGTCCCGCCGGTGTCGTCGGACGATGCCGCAGCGCAGGACGGCCACCCCGCTGAGCCGGAGGACGCCGCCGCCGTTGATGCCGCGCACTCGGAGGGGCCCACCGCAGCAGAGGCCGCGGAGCCCGGTGAAGCCGTCGAGGAGACTGCCGCCGCAGACATCGACGCCGCGATCGAGCTTCCCGATCCGGACGGGTCGGCACCAGAGCTCGCCCCCGTCGTTCAGGAGTCTGTACCGTCCTCGGAGGAGGACCGCTCCCCGGCCGCCGAATCCGCCCCCGAGCGGTCCGTGCCGTGGTTCACCGCGGAGGTCACCGAGGTGACGGAGGAGGAGGAGGCCGGGACCGGCGTCGTACCGGCTTCCGTGGAGGACGCGCCCGGGGCCGGGATGGCGGGCCACGAGCCCGGGATGGCGGAGCGCGAGTCCGGGACGCCCGCCCTGCCTGACGCCGAGGACGAGGCCGCGGAGCACCGCACAGGGTTCGCAGAGACGGACCCCGCCGCCGACCGCGAGAGCGAGGACCTCGAAACCACCGCGGAGCACTCGGCCGAGCCCCTTCCCGACGCGGAGACCCCGGTCACACCGGCTAGTGTGGAGCACGATGTCCCCGCCGACGCACGCGCGCAGTCCGATGCCGTGCGCGAGGCCGGCCCCCGCGATCCCGCGGGGTCCGGCCCGTCCGAGAGCGCGGAGCTGCTGCGTCCGCGCGGTGGGGCGCATCGTCGTCAGAGCGGTCTGCTGTCCACTCTGACGGGGTTCCGGCGCCGCGGCCGCGGCACACGCCGCGACTGAGGGCCCCACCCACCGACACCACGAGACGGCAGGAGAGCCATGCACGAGAAACTGATCCCCATCCGGCAGATCATCACGGCACGCAACCCGGGAGAGTCCGAGTTCCACCAGGCCGTGGACGAGGTCTTCGAGTCCCTGGGACCCGTGGTGGCGCGGCACCCGGAGGTGCTGGACTCCGCGATCGTGGAGCGGATCTGCGAGCCCGAGCGGCAGATCATCTTCCGTGTGCCGTGGGTGGACGACCAGGGCGAGGTGCACATCAACCGCGGTTTCCGCGTGGAGTTCAACTCCGCCCTGGGCCCGTACAAGGGTGGGCTGCGCTTCCACCCCTCGGTGTACCTGGGCATCGTCAAGTTCCTGGGCTTCGAGCAGATCTTCAAGAACGCGCTCACGGGCATGCCCATCGGCGGCGGCAAGGGCGGCTCGGACTTCGACCCCTCCGGGCGCAGCGACGCCGAGATCATGCGCTTCTGCCAGTCCTTCATGACCGAGCTGTACCGCCACATCGGCGAGTACACGGACGTTCCCGCCGGTGACATCGGCGTGGGCGGCCGGGAGATCGGCTACCTGTTCGGGCAGTACAAGCGGATCACCAACCGCTACGAGTCCGGGGTGCTCACGGGCAAGGGCCTGTCCTGGGGCGGCTCGCTCGTGCGCACCGAGGCCACCGGCTACGGCGCGGTGATGTTCGCCGAGGAGATGCTCAAGACGCAGGGCAAGAGCTTCGACGGCCGGGACGTGATCGTCTCCGGTTCCGGCAACGTGGCCATCTACGCGATCGAGCGCGCCCAGTCCCTCGGGGCCAAGGCCCTCACCGCCTCGGACTCGGGCGGCTACGTGGTGGACAAGGACGGCATCGACCTGGAGCTGCTCAAGCAGGTCAAGGAGGTGGAGCGCGGGCGCATGAGCGACTACGCCGAGCGCCGCGGCTCTTCCGCCACCTACGTGTCCGGCGGTTCCGTGTGGGACGTCCCGGGTTCCGTGGCCCTGCCGTGCGCCACCCAGAACGAGCTCAACGGCCGCCAGGCCAAGACCCTGCTGGAGAACGGCGTGGTGGCCGTGGCCGAGGGCGCGAACATGCCCTGCACCACGGACGCCGTGCACCTCTTCCAGGAGTCGGACGTGCTGTTCGCGCCGGGCAAGGCCGCGAACGCCGGCGGTGTGGCCACCTCCGCCCTGGAGATGCAGCAGAACGCCTCGCGGGACTCGTGGAGCTTCGAGCACACGCAGGACCGGCTGCAGGAGATCATGCGCGGCATCCACGAGACCTGCGCCGCGACCGCCGAGGAGTACGGCATGCCCGGCAACTACGTGGCCGGTGCGAACATCTCCGGGTTCATCAAGGTGGCGCGCGCCATGGTGGCCCAGGGCATCATCTGAGACCGCGCACGAGAACGCGAGAGCAAGAAGGCACGAGAGCACGGGGGCTCGCGACGGTGACCGGCCGCCGCATCCAGCGGTTGGTCACCCGTCGAGTCTAGGGTGGAGACTATGGCAACGCATCGAGAGGTTCTGCAGTGGCTTGAGAACGAGCTGTTCGACGGACACCTGGTGCTGGGGCAGCGGCTGCCCACTGACAAGGACATGGCCGCGATCTTCCGCGTGTCCCGCAACTCCATGCGCGAGGCCCTGAAGATCCTCGAGTCGCAGGGGATCGTCAAGCTCTTCGAGGGCCCCCACCGCAGCATCCTGCCCATCCTGGTGCGGGAACCCGCCGCGTCCGCCGGTCCGGCGCTGCAGCTGCACATGGCCACCTCCGAGCACCCCCTCCGGGACATCGTCCAGACCCGGGTGCTGCTGGAGACCTCCGCCCTGCACGCCTCCGAGCAGCGCTGGATCCCCCGGGACGAGCTGCAGGGGATCATGACGGAGATGGACCGCGAGGACCTGGGGCTCAAGCAGTTCCACGACCTCTACGTGAGCTTTCACATCGCCCTGGTGAAGTCCTGCGGCAACGCGGTCAGCACGGCGCTGTTCACCGCGCTGCGCGACTCGATCTACGAGTACACGATGGCGCTGGTGGGTCACGTCCCGCTGTGGTCCACCACGTCCAGCCGCATCCGCGCGGAGCACCGGGCGATCGTCGGGGCCCTGGACGCGGGGGACCGCACCCTCGCGGCCCGTCTGGTGCGCGAGCACATCGAGTACCAGTACGAGGAGGCCGGCGTGGACCCGGACCAGGCCCGCAGCACCGCGGCGGACCCGCGTGCCCTGGGCGACGCGGCGGCGTCGCCGGACCGGGCCACCGAGGTCGACGAGCTCTCCACCGCGCCCCGCGCGAGCGCGTGAGCCCGGCCCCCGTTTTCAGGCGAGGCGGGGTCACGCGGTAGGCTATGGCGTAGTTTGCCGTTAATCGGATGTTGCCCCTGAGTTCGATGGGGCGGGGTGGCGTTGACTCGCAGCCCCCAGCAAACACACTGTCCAGAGAATTGTGAGGGATCCTATGGGTTCGGTCATCAAGAAGCGCCGCAAGCGCATGTCCAAGAAGAAGCACCGCAAGCTGCTTCGCAAGACCCGCCACCAGCGCCGCAACAAGAAGTAGGCAGCGCGCGTGCCAGGCCCCGTTCCCCGTTGGGGGAGCGGGGCCTTGCCATGTGCGTAGCATGGTCGCCATGACCGATCAGCCCCGATCTGCGCAGGCCCCCGCCGGCACCGGCCCGGGCTCGTCCGGCGGACACCCCGGGGCGGTGCGCGCAGACCACGACCCCGCCCGGACGGGCTCCGCGGTCCACGGCGCCGCCCAGCCGGCCTCCGGGGAGCACGACGACGCCGCCCGGCCCGGTTCCGGGGGCACGTCACCGGCACCTCGCTCGACCGGACGCGCGGGGCGCTCCGGTGGACTGCTGTCCGGCGTGGACTGGACCCGCAACCGCCCCCGGCACGAGGTCACGCTGCTGACCAAACCCGGGTGCCACCTGTGCGACGACGCCCGGGAGGTGGTGCAGCGGGTGTGCGCGCAGACCGGAACCGCGCTGCGCGAGCAGGACATCACCGGGGACCCCGCCCTCACCCGGGACTACGCCGAGTTCGTGCCCGTGGTCTTCGTGGACGGTGCCCCCTGGGACCGCTGGCGGATCGACGGCGAGCGGCTGCGCGCGGTGCTCGCCTGAACCTCGGATTGGGGCCTCCCGGCGGGGTTTGAGACACTGGGACCATGCCTTCAGCCACCGTCCACCTCCTGCGCCACGGCGAGGTCCACAACCCCGAGCACGTGGTCTACGGCCGCCTGCCGGACTACCACCTCTCCGAGAAGGGCGCCCGCATGGCGGAGGCCGCCGCGGCGGACCTCGCGCAGCGCGTGCAGGAGGGGGAGAACATCGTGCTCCTCGCATGCTCCCCGCTGACCCGCACCCGGGAGACGGCCGCACCGGTGGCCCGTGAACTGGGCCTGGACGTCCGCACGGACGAGCGGCTGATCGAGCCCGCCAACCACTTCGAGGGCCTGCACGTCTCCGGCCGGGAGCTGGCCAGGCCCAAGCACTGGCCGCACCTGCTCAACCCCCTGCGCCCCTCGTGGGGCGAGCCGTACCGTCAGCAGGTGGAGCGCATGGCCCAGGCCGTGCGGGAGCTCGCCCGGGAAGCCGTGCGGATCGGGGGCGACGGCGCCCAGGCCGTGGCGGTGTCCCACCAGCTGCCCATCTGGCTGACCCGCCGCTCGGTGGAGGGACGCCCCCTGCCGCACGATCCGCGGCGCCGGCAGTGCAACCTCGCGTCGCTGACCTCCCTGACGTTCCGTGACGTGGACGCGGCCGAGGTCCCGCAGCTGCACTACCGGGAACCGGCCGCCCACCTCTATCCAGGTGTCAACCAGCTTCCCGGCTCATAATCGATGTCCCACTGCACCCCCCTCACGTCTTCAGGTGATGACTCCGTGACCCCACAGCCCTCCTCCGCCCGGCGTCCGCGCGCCCGCACGCGTGTGCGCACGGGGCTGATCGCCGTGGTGGCCGCGGCGGGCCTCGCGCTCACGGGTTGCTCGGCGTCCTCCGACGACCTCGCGGACCAGGCGAACTCCGGCGGGGACAAGGGGTACGTGGCCGGGGACGGCTCCGTGAGCGAGTACGCACCGGAGCAGCGCGGCGAGCCGGTGTCCTTCAACGCCGCCATGTACGACGGCTCCACCGTCTCCGCGGAGAGCCTGCGCGGCAAGCCCGTGGTGCTCAACTTCTGGTACGCCGGGTGCGCCCCGTGCCGTGCGGAGGCCCCGGACCTCGTGGCGCTGCACGACGAGTACGGGGACCAGGCCCAGTTCATGGGCGTGAACCTGCGGGACCAGCAGGCCACCGCCGAGGCGTTCGAGCGCACCTTCGGCGTGGAGTACCCCTCCGCCACGGACCTCAACGGTGAGGTGCTGCTGGCCCTGAGCGAGTACGTGCCCCCGCAGGCGGTGCCCACCACCCTGGTGCTGGACTCGGAGGGCCGGGTGGCCGCCCGGATCCTCGGCAAGGCGGACAAGTCCACCCTGGACGCGCTCATCAAGGACACGGTGGCCGAGTCCGCATGAACGGCAATCCCTTCGCCGAGGTCATCCTCGACGGCTCACTGATTGCCGCGCTGCCCGTGGCTCTGCTGGCGGGCTTCGTCTCCTTCGCCTCCCCGTGCGTGCTGCCGCTGATCCCGGGCTACCTGGGGTACATCACCGGCCTCACCGGGGCGGACCTGAGAGAACAGCGCCGCGGCCGCATCTTCTGGGGGGTCCTGCTCTTCGTCCTGGGCTTCTCCCTGGTGTTCGTGGTGATGTCCGTGGTGCTCGCCCAGCTCGGGGCCTTCGCGTGGTTCCGGGGCCAGGAGTGGATCATGGTGGTGCTCGGAATCCTGGTGATGGTCATGGGCGTGGTCTTCCTGGGCGGGCTCTCGTGGTTCCAGCGGGACCGCAAGATCGAACGCCGGCCACCTCCCGGTCTGTGGGGCGCGCCCGTGCTGGGCATGACCTTCGGGCTCGGGTGGGCACCGTGCATCGGACCCACCTTTGCGGCCGTGCAGGCGCTGGCCTACGTGGACGGTGCCTCCACGGGCAAGGCCGTGGTGCTGACCACCGCCTACTGCCTGGGACTCGGGGTCCCGTTCATCCTCATCGCCCTGGCCATGCGCCGGGGGATGGGGGCCATGTCCTTCTTCCGCCGCCACCGCCTCACCCTGCAGCGTGTGGGCGGCGTGGTGCTCGTACTCATCGGCCTGGCCATGGCCACGGGCGTCTGGTCCGCACTGGTCTCCTGGATCCAGTCCGAATTCGTAACCGATTGGGTGATGCCGATATGACGACAGCGCGCACTCCGCGTGAGCGGAAGCCGAAGCGCCCCGATGTGGAGGTCCCGGCACTCGGGTTCATCGGCATGCTGCGCTGGGCGTGGCGGCAGCTGACCAAGATGTCCACGGCGCTGGTGCTGCTGCTGCTCCTGGCGATCGCCGCGGTGCCCGGTTCCCTGTTCCCGCAGCGGGTGCAGGACCCGGAGGCCGTCACCAGCTACATCCAGGCCAACCCCACGATCGGGCCCGTGCTGGACACCCTGCAGCTCTTCGACGTCTACCAGTCCTACTGGTTCTCGGCGATCTACATCCTGCTCTTCATCTCGCTCGTGGGCTGCGTGATCCCGCGTGCCATCCAGCACTTCAAGGCCTGGCGCTCCAAGCCGCCCCGCACGCCCAAGCGGCTCACCCGGATGCCCCAGTACCGCAAGGTCATGCTGGGCGGCCGGGACGGCGGCGAGGGCCCCACCCCGGACGAGGCGGTCGAACAGGCGGCGGCGGCGCTGAAGAAGCGCGGCTACCGTGTGCAGGTCCAGGACCTGGGCTCCGCGGCGCCGTCGGTCGCGGCCGAGCGGGGCATGCTCAAGGAAGTGGGCAACATCCTCTTCCACGTGGCGCTGCTGGCCGTGCTGATCTCCGTGGCCATCGGATCCCTGTACGGCTACAAGGGTCAGAAGGTGGTGGTGGAGGGCGAGTCCTTCGTGAACACCCTGGTGGCCTACGACTCCTTCGAGCCGGGCAACAACTTCGACGAGGACTCCCTCAACCCGTTCTCCCTGCAGCTGGACTCGTTCGAGGCCACCTTCAACCGTGACACCTCGGACCCCGAGCACTACGGGCAGCCCACGGACTTCAACGCGGACCTCACCGTCACGGAGGAACCCGGGGCCGAGCCGGAGGACGTGAAGCTGGAGGTCAACAAGCCACTGAACGTGGACGGCACCAAGGTGTACCTGGTGGGCAACGGCTACGCCCCCGTGCTGCGCGTGAAGGACGGCGAGGGCAACGTGGCCTACGAGGGGCCCGTGGTCACGGTGCCCTCCGACTCGGTCTACACCTCCTCCCTGACCCTCAAGGTGCCCGACGCCGCTCCGGACCAGCTGGGCTTCGTGGGTCTCCTGCTGCCCACGGCGGTCTCCCAGGACGGGCAGATCCCGCAGTCGGTGGACCCGGCGCTGAACAACCCCGCACTACTGCTTTCCTCATTCAGCGGTGACCTGGGACTGGACAGCGGCCAGCCGCAGAACGTGTACGTGCTGGACACCCAGAACCTGGAGGAGCTCAACTCCATGAGCTCGCCCAACGGGCCCATCGTGCTGGACGGCCAGCACCGCACGGCCACCCTGCCCGAGGGCAAGGGCAGCGTCGAGTTCGTGGACGTCAAGCGCTACGTGGGCCTGGACGTGCACTACGACCCGGGGCGGATCCCGGCCTTCATCTCCTTCCTGGTGGCGTTCACCGGGCTCATCATGAGCCTGTTCATCGCGCGCCGCCGGGCGTGGGTGCGGGCCGTGGAGACCGAGGACGCCCACGGGGTGCGGTGTACTGTTCTGGAGTACGGCCTGCTGGCGCGTGGCGAGGACCACCGCCTGGGTGCGGAAGCCGAAAAACTGACAGCTCTGTGGACGTCATTGTGGGAGGACCGCGGCGTGCGGGAGTTCCACCTGGATTCGTCGGATAAGGCGCAAAACAATGGGTAGCGACATCAATGTGACTTTGGGCAACTGGAGCGAGTGGTTCATGCTTCTGGCCGCCATGACCTACATGGTGGCGTTCGTGGCCTTCGTGTGGGACATGGCCACCCACTCCAAGACCCTCGCGGTCAAGGAGCGCTCGCGGGCCGCCAAGCAGGCCGCGGCCGAGCGGAAGTCCGAGCAGCTCGTGGGCGCCGGCGCGGCTGCTGCGGGCGGTTCCTCCGCGGCAGGTTCCGTGGACACGGTCTCCGGCCCGGCGGCGTCGAGCGCCGGCGGCCCGTCCACCGCGGCAACGGACGGGGGCGGGACGGTCTCCGACGAGTTCCGCACCTCCGCGCAGAACACCACCAAGGGTGCCGGCGAGTTCGAGGCGCTGAACTACAAGCACAACACCCGCCGCCCGGCGGCGCGCGTGGCCGTGGCGCTCATGGTCATCGCGTTCGTGCTCCACGCCTTCGCCGTGGTCTCCCGCGGGATCGCCGCGGACCGTGTGCCGTGGGCCAACATGTACGAGTTCTGCAGCACGGGTGCCCTGGTGGTCTCCGGGGTGTACCTGGTCACGCTGATCTTCAAGGACCTGCGCTTCGTGGGTCCCATGGTCTCCGGCCTGGTGCTCACCATGCTGTGCCTGGCCACCATCGCGTTCCCCACCCCCGTGTCCCCGCTGCAGCCCGCCCTGCAGTCCTACTGGCTGATCATCCACGTGTCCATCGCGGTGGCGGCGTCCGGAATCTTCACCATCACGTTCGCCATGGCCGTGCTGCAGCTCATGCAGTCCCGCCGCGAGCGGCTGCTGGCCTCCGGGCAGGAGTCCCGCATGGGCTTCCTGCGCGCCGTGCCGGACTCGGTCACGCTGGAGAACTTCGCGTTCCGCCTGAACTCTGTCGGTTTCGTGTTCTGGACCTTCACCCTGGCCGCGGGCGCCATCTGGGCCGACCAGGCCTGGGGCCGCTTCTGGGGCTGGGACACCAAGGAGGTCTGGACCTTCGTGGTGTGGACGGTCTACGCCGCCTACATGCACGCCCGCGTGACCCGCGGCTGGAACGGCAACCGCTCCGCGTGGCTGTCGATCGCCGGCTACATGTGCGTGGTCTTCAACTTCACCGTGGTCAACACGCTGTTCCCGGGCCTGCACTCCTACTCCGGCCTGTGACGCGCGGGGCGGCGTCCGCACACATCACGACGCCGCCCACCGCCTTCCACGAACGAGCCCGCCTCCGCTGCTGCGGAGGCGGGCTCTGTCATGAGGTGCTGGCTGCGGGGTGCTGCGGGGCACACGAGGAAGGCGGGGTGCCCGAGTGCAGGGGGACACCGGGGCGCGCGGTGGCCGGGCGCCAGGGCCATCCGCGTGTGGCCGTTCAGCGACTGTGTCCCGGACGGGGGTCAGTCGTGGCGGGGAGGATCTCCCTCGGGGTGACCGGGGCCGGTGCCGTCACCGTCCGGGGTCTCGTCCGTGTGGTGGTCCCCGGCGGTGCTCCGTCCACTGCCCGGGTCCGTGCTCCTGCCGCCGCTCGAGTCGTCCACGGCGTGTGAACCGGTGGTGGGCTCCGTCCAGCGCGGGTCGGAGGGGTCCAGCGGCTCGTCCACCTGCGGCTTGGCTCCCGGTGCCCTACCGGTGCGCTTGAGCTCGTTCTCCCACTCCTGCAGCTTGCGTGCCTGCTCCTGCTGCTTGCGGCGCTCCTCGAGGTTGCGCAGGAACTGGGGATCGTCGTCCGGGCCGCGGCCGCGGGCGGCGTCCCGGGCGGCGTCGTCCGTGCGGGGACGGCCGAAGAAGAGCCACAGCACGGCCCCGACCACGGGCAGCAGCAGGATGATGAGCAGCCACGCGCCCTTGGGGACGGCCCGCACCTGGTACCTCTCCGACTGTGCGCACTCGATGAGTGCGTAGATGACGAGGCCCACCGCTAGTGCGCCCGCTCCGATGATGAGAATGGCTCTGCCCATGCCGTTCATCCTAGGTGAGCCCACTGGACGAGCCGCGTTCGTGGCCCATGGGGCGCGGCGCCGCGCCCGGGGTGCACACAGCGAGACCACCTAGAATGGGCCCGTGAACTTCTTGAAGTACTCCCTGCTGCGCCTGGGCATCCTGGTGGTCCTGTTCCTGCTGTTCATGCTCCTGGGACTGGGACTGGTGTTCTCCGGGATCGCGGCCGTGGTGGCCGCGTTCGCGATCTGCTACATCTTCTTCCCCACGCTGCACTACGCCGCGGGCCAGGACTTCCACCGTTTCATCGCGCGCTCACCCAAGCCCACCAACCGCGTGGAGCTTGAAGACCAGGAGATCGAGGACTCGTACACGGATGCCGAGTCCCGCCGGGAGCTCTGAGCGGGCTCAGCCCACGTACTGCTGCACGAACACCGCCACCGCGTAGAGCACGGTGACGCCCAGGTTGATGAAGCCGCACATCTTGAGCACGGGGATCAGCTCGCGCCGCTCGGGGGTCTTGAGCACCGTGGAGCCCGCGTTCACGGCCAGCGGGGTCATGGCGTAGACCAGCAGCACCCAGGGGTTGCCGGGGACCAGCAGCAGGGGCAGGACCATGCCCACGAACAGCTCCGCGGTGAACGTGAGCCGGGCCTTGGGATCCCCGAGCCGCACGGCCAGGGTCTGCTTGCCCACCTCGCGGTCCCCGGGGATGTCCCGGATGTTGTTGGCCATGAGCAGGGCGCACGCGAAGAGCCCGGTGGACACCGCCATGACCCAGGCGTCCATGTTCAGGCGGCCGGCCTGGGTGATCGTGGTGCCCAGGGTGGCCACCAGGCCGAAGAACAGGAACACGAATAGGTCCCCGAGGCCCATGTAGCCGTACGGCTTCTTCCCGCCCGTGTAGCCCCAGGCGGCGGCAATGGCGAGCAGCCCCACCACGGCGAGCCACCACTGTTGCGAGAGCACCACGAGGGCGGCACCCGCCACGGCGGCAATGCCGAAGCACGCGAACGCGGCCGTCTTGACCTCCCGCGGGGTGGCGGCGCCGGAACCGGTCAGGCGCAAGGGGCCCACGCGCTCGTCGTCCGTGCCGCGCACGCCGTCCGAGTAGTCGTTGGCGTAGTTCACGCCGATCTGCAGCGCGAGCGCGACCACCAGGGCCAGCAGCGCGGGCACCACGCGAGCCTCGTACAGGGTCTGCGCGGCGGCCGTGCCGGCGATCACCGGGGCCGCGGCCATGGGCAGCGTGCGCAGGCGTGCCCCCTCGACCCACTGAGCTGGTGTGGCCACGGTGCAACCTTTCGTGAACGGACGAGGACGTGCCGTCATTGTTTCATGCTCTGTGCAGGTGCACATGCCGTGCGGACGGCGGCGGCCCGTGCGACCGCGGAGTGCTTCGAGTGCGGCGCGCAGCGGGGCTCAGGGCACCTCCACCGTGACCTCTCGGGCGTCAGGGTCCCAGCGCCGCAGCGCGGTGACGTCCAGCGAGCGGGGTGGCGCGACGTCGCCCAGCACCTCCAGCGCCCGGCCCACGGCGGGGGCGTCCAGGCGTGTGCCGAGGGTGACGTGGGGAACCCACGGGCCGGACAGGGTGCGCTGCTCCGGCAGCAGGCTCCGCAGTTCGGCCACGGCCCCGAGGACAGCGGGCGGAACCGCGAGCGACTCGGCCAGCACGTACGGGCCCTTCCCCAGCACCGTGAGCCCGGTGACGGGAACGGCACACGGCAGCAGGGGGCCGAACAGCTCCCGGGCCCGCCGCAGCACTGCCTCGGAGAAGCACGGGGCGGAGACCACCGTGAGGTGCGGGGCGTTCGAGGAGCTGCGGTGGCCGGCCTGGCTCGGAAGCCCGGCACGGTTCAGGGCATCCCACCGGGCGCGGACGAGGGCGTCGTCGCCCGGAGCGAGAACGAGGTCCAGGGTGTGCAGGGGCACAGTTTCTCCGTTCCGCCGTTCAGCGTTTGCCGGGGCGCGCGCTGGGTTCCGCGCCGGTGTCGGCATGCGGCCCCACGCCCGGACCCGCACCAGGGCTCGCTCCCGGTTCCGCAGTGAACAGCGCGGCGGCTGCACGGCGGTCGGGCTTGCCCGTGAGGAGCAGGGGGAGGCGGTCCACCCGGCACCAGCGTTTGGGCACCGCGGGGGCTCCCAGGCGCTCGCGCACCGACTGGGCCAGCTCGCGTTCGAGGCCGGGGCCGAGGTCTCCCTCGAAACCGCCGTCGGGATGGTGGTCGTCCGGGACGGACCCACTGTGCAGGGGCCGCCGCACGGCCACCACCGCGGCCACCACCTGGCCCCACTCCGAGTGGGCCACGGGGAGCACGAGCGCCTGCCGCACCCGGTCGTGGTCCAGGAGCACATCGGCCACCCGGCCCGCAGAGACCTTCACGCCGCCGGTGTTGATCACGTCGTCGGTGCGGCCCAGCACCGTGAGGCGGCCGTTCTCGTCCAGCGATCCGAGGTCGTCGGTGCGGTACCAGCGCCGCCCCTCGGAGACCCGGAAGTGGGCGGCGGTCTGTGCGGGATCGTTCAGGTAGCCCGAGGCGACCACCTCACCGCCCAGCCAGATCCGGCCCTCGAGCGGTGACGCCGGGCCCTGGTCAACGGCGGGCAGTGCCGCAGTGGAGGGAGCCTCCGCGGACCCCACCGCTGCGGAGGAGGTCCCTCCGGGCCCCTCCTCGGCAGACCAGGTTTCCGCGGACGCCTCCTCGGCGGGAGGAACGCTCAGTGCGGGGGCGTGCGCGAGGTGGGGACCGGCGTCGTCGGGCAGGATGCGGACCGTGACCGTGTCCAGCGGCACGCCGTTGTAGACGCAGCCACCGCACGTCTCCGACATGCCGTATGTGCGGACCACGCGCACCCCGGCGGCGTCGGCCAGGGCTGCAAGCGCCGGGGACAGGGGAGAGCCGCCCACGAGCACGGCGTCGAAACGCGCGAGCGCCGCCACCGCGCGGGGGTCGGGGGAGCCGTCGGCCGGGTCCAGGATGCGCTGCAGCTGGGTGGGCACCACGGACACGTACCGCACAGGGTGGTTCATGCCCTCCACAGCATCGGCGAACGCCCGGGGTGTGAAGTGCTCGCCGGTCATGACCACGGGGGTGGTGCCCGCGAGGACGGAGCGGGCGAGCACCTGCACCCCGGCCACGTAGTGCGCGGGCAGGCACAGCAGCCACTGGCCGGGCCCGGAGGTCGCCCGCTCGGTCGCGCGCCCGGAGGCCGTGAGCGCCTCGGCGCTGAGCACGGTCTTCTTGGGTCGTCCCGTGGATCCCGAGGTGGCCACGACCACCGCGGCCCCCGGGCGGGACAGCACTGCCCGCAGCCGGGGGAGCAACGCCGTCGGGTTGCCCTCCACGGGGCCGTCCAGCACCACGACGTCGCTCGGCAGCTCCGCGGCCAGCGGCGCGTCGAGCGGGTGGCCGGGCTCTTGTCCGGACGCGGAGGTGCCCGGCCCGCAGTGGGCCACCAGAGCGGATGCTGCATGGGCCGCCGGGACAGGGGATTCCGGGACGGCGGGGGAGGCCGCGGAGCCCGGCCCCGCCGCGGAGGTGCCGGGCCCGCGGTGGGCGGGCACGGCGTCGTCGTGGGCCGGTGAGGGGCCGTGGGGACTCACGTGGCGGCTCAGAAGTAGTACGGGAACGCGGACCAGTCCGGGTCCCGCTTCTGCAGGAAGGCGTCGCGGCCCTCCACGGCCTCGTCCGTCATGTAGCCCATGCGGGTGGCCTCGCCGGCGAAGACCTGCTGGCCCACCATGCCGTCGTCCGGGAGGTTGAAGGCGTACTTGAGCATGCGCACGGCCTGCGGGGACTGTGCCGTGATCTTGCGCGCCCACTCCAGGGCAGTGGACTCCAGCTCGGTGTGGGGGACCACGCGGTTCACAGCGCCCATGCGGTGCATGTCCTCGGCGGAATACTCTTCCGCGAGGAAGAAGATCTCCCGGGCGAACTTCTGACCCACCTGGCGGGCGAGCAGTGCGGAGCCGTAGCCGGCGTCGAAGGAGCCCACGGTGGCGTCCGTCTGCTTGAACTTCCCGTGCTCGGCGGAGGCGATGGTCAGGTCGCACACCACGTGCAGCGAGTGCCCGCCGCCCGCGGCCCACCCGGAGACCGCCGCGATCACGACCTTGGGCATCGTGCGGATCAGGCGCTGCACCTCCAGGATGTGCAGGCGACCGGCGCGGGCGGGGTCGATGGAGTCCGCGGTCTCGCCCTCCGCGTAGTGGTAGCCGTCCCGCCCACGGATGCGCTGGTCCCCGCCGGAGCAGAACGCCCAGCCGCCATCCTTGGCGGAAGGCCCGTTGCCCGTGAGGATCACGGCGCCCACGTCCGAGGACATCCGGGCGTGGTCCAGCGTGCGGTAGAGCTCGTCCACGGTGCCCGGGCGGAAGGCGTTGCGCACCTCGGGGCGGTCGAACGCGATGCGCACCCACGGGAGGTCCTTCACCACGGTGCCGCTGGCATCCCGCTCCACCCCGCGGTGGTAGGTGATGTCCTGCAGGTCCGTGAAGCCCTCCACGGGCCGCCACTGCTGGGGGTCGAAGATCTCGGAGACTCGTTCGGGAAGCTGCGCGTTGGTCATGGGTACCACTGTAGGACGGGGTGGGCGGTGCCCTCGTCTGCCCTGGCGGCCCGCACCACCCTCGCCTGGGCGCCGCTCACGCCTGTCCGGCGCCCCACGGCAAGCCTGCAGCGGTCCGGACCTCTGCCCACGCACCAACCACCCCGGACCGGCCGATGCGCCTCGCTCGCCTGTCCTCGCGCCACCCATCCCTGTCCGAGCGTCTGCCATTGCTCCGCTAGTGCAGATTTCGGGCCGCTGGGCTGTCTTTGCTCCACTAGATTGTGCGGGGCGCCGGGGAAGTTCTCCGCCCGTCACGCGGAAAGGACCTCCCATGACCCTGCTCCCCGATCTGAGCACCCTCGCCTGGGCCGCCCTGGCGGTGAGCGCGGTGCTCGTGGGGTTCTCCAAGACGGCGCTTCCGGGCATCAACACGCTGGCCGTGGCGATCTTCGCCGCCGTGCTCCCCGCCAAGCCCTCCACCGGCGCGCTGCTTTTGCTGCTGATCGTGGGGGACATGTTCGCGCTGTGGACCTACCGCAAGCACGCGCACTGGCCCACGCTGATCCGCATGCTCCCGGCGGTTCTGGTGGGCCTTGCGCTGGGGGCTGCGTTCCTCGCGTTCGCGGGGGACTCGCTCGTCCGCCGCGTGATCGGTGTGATGCTGCTGATGCTCATGGCACTCACGCTCTGGCAGCGTCACCGGGACGCCGCACCCCGGGACGGCGACGCCGCTCCGCCCGCCCCTGCCTCTCGCGCCGTGGCCGCGGGGTACGGCTCGCTGGGCGGGTTCACCACCATGGTTGCGAATGCCGGGGGACCGGTGATGTCCATGTACTTCCTGGCCGCGCGCTTCCCCAAGCACGCGTTCCTGGGCACCGCGGCATGGTTCTTCGCGGTGATGAACCTGCTGAAGGTTCCGGTCTCCGTGGGGCTAGGGCTTATCACCACCCAGACGGTCGTGCTCGACGCCCTGCTGGTGCCGGGCGTGGTGCTCGGCGCGTTCGCGGGGCGGTGGGCGATCACCCGCATCCGGCAGCGGGTGTTCGACACCGCCGTGATCGTGGTGACGGTGCTGGGGGCGCTCTACCTGCTGGTCTGATGTGGCGGCACTAGGATTTAGCCGTGGACTCGATGACGCAGGTGCTCAGCGACTCGGTCGTGCAGATGCGGTCAGTACTGGGGGCCGTTGCAGACCTCTCTTGGGCGGCCCCCGCCGGCGACCTGGAGTGGTCCTGCCGGGACACGGCGGTGCACGTGGCAGACGACCTGTTTTCCTACGCGTCTCAGGTGATCGCTCAGCCCCAGGACAACTATCTCCCCATCGACGTGGTGGTGGATCAGAACGCAACCAACTGCCAGGTTCTTGAGGCAATCGCCATGTGTTGCCGAATGCTTGAGCAGGCCGTTGAGAACGCCCACCTCGATGTGAGGGGCTGGCACCCTTACGGTGTCTCAGACGGCCCCGGGTTTGCTGCGATGGGCGCGGTCGAGGTCCTGGTCCACACCTATGACATCGCCCGTGGCCTAGGTCTGGAGTGGAGGCCGCCCGCAACCCTGTGCGCACCGCTACTGAGTCGGCTTTTCCCCTGCTCGCCCGACGGTGACCCCACCGCTGTTTTTCTCTACTGCTGTGGCCGAGCGCCCCTGGATGAGCATCCCCGACTGGAGGAGTGGTCATGGGACTCCAGTGTTCCTGTGGCGCGCTGACCTATTGCACTCATGAAGTGGTGCGGTTCCTGTCTGGCCCTACCGGCGGTGGAGAAAAAACGACCGTCGGATCTACACCCACCGTCACAATCCCTGGAACGCGGCGTGAGCACGCGTCAGGGTGCTGGCAATGCTCCCCGAGCGTCTCGCAGGGCACTTTCCGCGACAGTGGTGTCGACCGCGACGCGTGCGCCATCGCGATCCTCGCTCCACGGCACCCAGCCATCGGCCTGGACCTCGCTCCACGTCGGAACCTGGTGCCCGGGGATATCGGCCTGGCGGGACTCGACACGGCGGCGATGCTCATCTCCATCTGGCAGAACGGTCTCGAGAACCGTCAATTGGGCGCCGCACCGGTGCGCGGTTTCATGCCAGGCGGCGCGAGTCTCGGGAACGGCGTTGACAGCGTCCACGATGACGTGCATTCCGAGCAGGAGGTTGGAAGCGGCAACCTCGTGGACGACCACGTAGCCAGCCGCGCCAATGTGTTCCTGGACCCTGTAGAGGGCTGTTTCGACGGCATCGACGCGTAGGTAGCAAGCACCCGTTGCCTGCGCCAGCTGCTTGGCGAGCGTCGTCTTGCCCGTGCCTGAGCGTCCTGCCAGCACGCAAAGCCACGGTTGATGGGTTCTCTCGCGTTCTTCCTGCATGGTCTCGATGCTGTCAGGTTTCGCGACGATTTGCGTTTTGTCGTCACCGCACTGTCACCGGTGCGGATGCCCTCTCTTGGCGAGTCAAGGCAGTGCCGAAATGGTGGTGCGTTGACCGGTTGAGCTCGCTTTCGTGTGAGCTACCGGGTGCGCGGTCGAGGCTCAGCTGTGATTAGAACGTCGGTTTCTCCGAGAATACGTCGCGGCCACAAAGGTAATAGCGGGCAGCGAGAGGAACAGGAGGAGACGGGCAAGCCCGGGCTGGCTGCTTGGACGGGCAGAAACCGGAATGATGATGCAAGGGGCAAGGGCCATGAGACCGATGACTCCTACCGTCAGGCGTTGCCCAACAGAGGGTCGGTGGTTTCGTGCCGGGTGGCGGTGGGCGATGCAGACAAAAACCGCGAGTACCGCCAGATGAAAAAGCAAGTAGGGCCCACGCTGGTCCATTCACGAGAGAAGTAAACCACTCACGCTGGGATGCCATCATCGCGTCGAGCGTCTACTCGACGCCCACCAACAGTCGAACCCTCACTCTTTGCTCACATTGCACGGTTCGTGTGTGCAGGAACGGTGGCGGATTCAACCGGTCAACGCACGGCAGGACCAGCCCATGTGGGCTGGGCACACCTAGGGTGAGGTCATGGCTTCCCCATCCTTCGACCTGGACCGCATCGGCCGGGGCCTGCCGTTCGCGCAGTCCCTCCCGCGGCTGAAGCAGGCGCTCGTCGGCGGGGCCGCCGTGGTGCAGGCCCCTCCCGGCACGGGCAAGACCACGGTGGTCCCGCCCGTCGTGGCCAACCTGGTTCTCGACGGCAACGCAAAGGATGCCGCCCGCGTCGTCGTCGTCCAGCCCCGCCGCGTGGCCGCCCGGGCCGCCGCGCGCCGGTTGGCCGCGCTCACGGGAACGGAACCGGGCGGCGTCGTCGGCTGGACCGTGCGCGGGGAGCGGAAGACGTCGAAGGCCACCCGCGTGGAGTTCGTGACCCCCGGGATCCTGCTGCGCCGCCTGCTGCGTGACCCGGAACTGATCGGGACCGCCGCCGTGGTGCTGGACGAAGTGCACGAGCGCGGCATCGAGTCGGACCTGCTCGTGGGGATGCTCGCGGAGCTGCGGCAGCTGCGGGATGACCTCGTGCTCGTGGCCATGTCCGCCACGGTGGAGGCGGAGCGGTTCGCCGCCCTGCTGGGAGGGGACGCGCCCGCTCCGGTGGTGGACTGCCCGTCCGCCCTGCACCCGCTCACGGTCGAGTGGGCACCGGGCCCGCAGCGCCTGGACGACCGTGGCGTCACCCCCGCGTTCCTGGCTCACGTGGCCCGCACCGCCGCGGCCGCCCACAGTCGCGCCGTGGCCGCTGACCCGACCGTGGACGCCCTCGTGTTCCTCCCCGGCGCCCGGGAGGTCTCCCGCGTGGCGGCCGAGCTGCGCGGCCTCACCGACGCTGAGGTCCTGGAACTGCACGGCCAGCTCGCCCCGCGCGAGCAGGACCGCGCCGTGGCGGGCCGCGCGCCGGGGGAGCGCCCGCGCATCGTGGTCACCACGTCCCTCGCGGAGTCCTCGCTCACGGTCAACGGCGTGCGCCTCGTGGTGGACTCCGGCCTGGCCCGCCAGCCCCGGCGCGACGCCGGGCGCGGGATCTCCGGGCTCGTCACGGTCTCCGCGTCCAAGGCCTCGGCCGAGCAGCGCGCCGGCCGCGCCGCCCGCCAGGGCCCGGGCACCGTGGTGCGCTGCTACGACGGCGCCGCCTGGGGCGCCATGCCCGCCCACACCGTTCCCGAGGTGCGCACCGCGGACCTCACCGCCGCGTGCCTCGCGCTCGCCGTGTGGGGCTCCCCGGGAGGTGAGGGCATGGCCCTGCCGGACCCGCTGCCGTCCCGGGCCCGCGCGGACGCGGAAGCCGAGCTGACGCGCCTCGGTGCGGTGGCCGAGGATGGCCGCGCCACCGACCTCGGGCGCCTGTTGGTCTCCCTGCCCGTGGAACCCCGCTGGGGTCGCGCCCTGCTGGACGGCGCGGACCTCGTGGGCACCAGGACGGCGGCGGAGGTCATCGCCGCGGTCTCCGACGGCGTCCGCGTGCCCGCCGCGGACATCCCCGCCTTTGTGCGCGGACTGCGTTCCTCCCGCGGTGGCGGGTCCGCCCGGTGGCGCCGCGAGGTGCAACCGCTGGAGCGGATGGCGGCGCAGCCCGCGGCCGGCGGCTCGGCGGACGGGCCCGGGGAGGACACCGACGAGCCGCCCCGCGGCCCGGAACCGGTGGTGCCCGCCGACGTCCGGGTGGGCGTCGTCGTGGGCCTGGCGCGGCCCGAGTGGATTGCCCGGCGGATGGACGCCCACGGGGACCAGTGGCTGCTCGCCTCCGGAACGCGCGCGGGGCTGGAGACCGGGAGCCCGCTGCGCCACCACGAGTGGCTGGCCGTCGCCGAACTGACGCGCGCCCCGGGCAGGGCCGCCGCGGGCACCGGCGCGGTGATCCGCGCGGCGGCACCCCTGGACCTGGCGCACGCGCAGCTCGTCGCCGGTCCGCTCGCCCGCACCGAGACGCGCGCGGGCTTCTCGAACGGGCGCGTGAGCACCCGGGAGGTGCGTGCGGTGGGCGCGATCGAGCTCTCCGCCACGCCTGTCCGCGCGGACCCGGACACCGCCGTGCCCGCCATCCGCGCCGCGCTCGCCGCCGAGGGCCTGGACCTGCTGCCGTGGGACGACGCCGCCCGGGGGCTGCGCGCCCGGCTCGCCCTGCTGCGTCGTCACCTGGGGGAACCGTGGCCCGCGGTGGACGACGCCGCCCTGCTCACCCGCGCCGAGGAGTGGCTGGGCCCCGAGCTGCGCGACGTGGCCCGCGGTGGGGCGCTACGCTCGGTGCGCGTGGCGGACGCCCTGCGTCGGCTGCTGCCGTGGCCCGAGGCCGCCCGCCTGGACGAACTGGTCCCGTGGCGGCTCGACGTGCCCAGCGGGAACACCGCGCGGATCGACTACCCGGAGGTCTGGGACGAGGCGGAACCCGCACGACCGCCCGTGGTGGCCGTGAAGCTCCAGGAGTGCTTCGGCTGGGTCGAGACCCCGCGCGTGGCGGACGGGCGCGTGCCCGTGCAGTTCCACCTGCTGTCCCCGGGGAAGGCCACGCTGGCCATCACCGAGGACCTCGCCTCGTTCTGGTCCGGGCCCTACGCCCAGGTGCGCGCGGAGATGCGCGGGCGCTATCCCAAGCACCCCTGGCCCGAGGACCCGTGGAACGCGGTGGCCACCGCCAAGACCTCGCGGGCCCTGCGGCGGGACGGCTGAGGGGGCCTGGTTCGCCGGGCCGGAGTGGCGGGAACGGTGCAGGTGGGCGGAGGCCGCCGAGCCATGACCGTGCAGGTGGCGAAACGCAGCCGGGAGGGTTGCGGTCACCCCGGTTGAGATGGAATGTGACCTGGGTTACTGTGAAGTTTCGCCCGATCCCCGGGGCGCACCACCACGTGCGTCGCGGGCCTGACCGTTCACCTCACGGGCGGGGCCCGGGCAGCACGACTGGCAGACGACCCGCACCAGCCGCCTCATCATCCAGGCTGGTTCGAGTGCTCGGCTGACCCGCGCCATCCCGCCTCACCCGTTCCACCGCGCGGACGGGCCGGTGAGCGACCACGGAGCATCCGCTCGGTGCCGCACGCCGGTTGCACCCGCAGCGGGACCCGAGGGGCGAGGGGGCGTGTCCGTTCTCAGACACAGATCGCGAAGTGACTCTCATGACCACCACCACAGCGGAAACCGCCATGACCATCGACCCCACCGAGATCCCCGCCGTGGGCCCCGAGCTCGCCCGTTCGTGGCTGCTCGTCAACGGCTCGCACGTCTCCCGCTTCGACCAGGCCGCCCAGAGCGCCGCGGACGCCGTGGTGCTGGACGTCGAGGACTCCGTGGCACCCGCGGACAAGGCCCAGGCCCGCGAGAACGTGATTGCGTGGCTCGGTTCCCGCAACCAGGACGGCCAGGTCAACCGCGCGTGGGTGCGCATCAACGGCTTCGGCACCGCGTGGTGGGAGGAGGACCTCCAGGCCCTGCGTGACGTCCCCGGCCTGGACGGCGTGATGCTTGCCATGACCGAGTCCCCCGAGCACGTGACCCGCACCGCCGAGATGCTGCGCGGCACCCGGATCGTGGCCCTCGTGGAGACCGCCCGCGGGGTGCAGAACCTGCAGGACATCGCCACCGCGCGCTCCACGTACCGCCTGGCGTTCGGCATCGGCGACTACCGCCGTGACACCGGCTTCGGCGAGAACCCCATGGCGCTCGCGTACACGCGCTCGCAGTTCACCATCGCGTCCCGCGCCGCGAACCTCCCGGGTCCCATCGACGGCCCGGCGGTGGGTGCGCTGGGCGCCAAGCTCGCCGAGGCCACGGGCATCACGGACGAGTTCGGCATGACCGGCAAGCTGTGCCTCATGCCCGAGCAGACCGCCACGGTCAACGAGGGTCTGTCCCCGTCCCTCAGCGAGCTCTCGTGGGCCACCGAGTTCCTGCAGGAGTTCGAGGAGGACGGCGGCCAGATCCGCAACGGCTCCGACCTGCCCCGCCTGGCCCGCGCCCGCAAGGTGCTGGGCCTGGCCACGGCGTTCGGCATGCGCCTGCCGGAGGGCTACGACATGCACTTCGAGGCCCCCACGGACACCTACCACTGCTGATTCCGCGCGGCGCCCGGCACCGGGCGCGCGTGCAGAACCCGGCGCGGCGGAGGGCTCCCGGCCCGTCGTTGGGCCCCGGCGGAGACACGCCGCCGGGGAGTGGGCTGCGTCATTGCCCGGGACGGGGAGACGGCGGAAGATGGTGGTGGGAACGCATTTCGGTGCCACCTGTATCCGGCCTCGGCCGGGCGCGGAACGCGGAACCGGGAGGTGTTCCCGCCAACCGGACCGTGTCCGTGCCGCCCAGGCGGCCGGGCGTGGCCGGACAGTCCGCGTCGAATGGAGCAGTGACACCGTGAGCCCGTCCAACGAAACCACCGTCCGCCGTACCAAGATCGGAATCGTGGGAGCGGGGTCCGTGGGCACCTCGCTGGCCTACGCCGCGATGATCCGCGGCACGTCCACGGACATCGCGCTCTACGACCTGCAGACCGCCAAGGTGCAGGCCGAGGCACTGGACCTCTCCCACGGGCAGATGTTCGCCCCGGGGGTCCGGGTGGAGGGCTCGGACGACGTCGCCGTGCTCAAGGACGCGGACATCGTGTTCGTGACCGCCGGCGCCAAGCAGAAGCCCGGGCAGACCCGCCTGGACCTGGCCGGTGCCAACACCGCGATCCTGAAGTCCCTCATGCCGCAGCTGCTGGAGCAGGCCCCGCAGGCCGTCTTCGTGCTGGTCACCAACCCGTGCGACGTGCTCACCGTGGTGGCCCAGCAGATCACCGGGCTGCCGTACCAGCGGATCATGAGCTCCGGCACCGTGCTGGACACCTCCCGCCTGCGCTGGCTGATCGGCAACGAGGCGCAGGTCAACACCAGCAGCGTGCACGCCTACATCATCGGTGAGCACGGGGACAGCGAGTTCCCCGTGTGGTCCTCCGCGAGCATCGGCCAGGTGCCGGTCAGCGAGTGGGAGGTGGACGGGCGCCGTCCCTTCACCCCGGAGCGCCTGGTGGAGCTCAAGGACCAGGTGGTCAACGCCGCGTACCGCGTGATCGAGGGCAAGGGCGCCACCAACTACGCGATCGGCCTGGCCGGTGTGCGGATCGCCGAGGCCGTGCTCAAGGACCAGCAGGCCGTGCTGTCCGTGTCCACGGTGCTGGACGACTACTACGGCGTGAGCGGCGTGGCCCTGTCCGTGCCGTCCGTGGTGGGCGGCACCGGTGTGGGCCAGCGCCTGCGGATCCCCATGGGTGAGCCCGAGAAGGAGCAGCTGCGCGCTTCCGCGGAGACCATGCGCGGGTCCCTGCGCGACCTGGGGTTCTGAGCCGGTTCGTGGCGGAACCGCCACGGCCGTGGACGTGAGAACGCCCTCGCACCGTACGGTGCGAGGGCGTTCTCACGTGTCAGCGCCGGGGCGCCGGGTCTGCTCAGACGGTCCCGGCGGGGGCCTCACCGGCAGCGGCCTTGGCGGCGGCAGCGGGGTCAGCCTCCTCGGGGTGGTTGACCAGGCGCAGGGTCTCGTCGAACTCGCGGTCGATCTCCGGGTTGTCCCGGTGGGTGATCAGGGAGACGACGATGCCCACCAGGCCACCCAGGATGAAGCCGGGGATGATCTCGTAGAGGTCGCTCCACGGGGTGTACTGCCACAGGAACACCGTGGCGGCGCCCACCACCATGGCGGAGATGGCACCCGCGTTGGTGAGCTTGCGCCAGAACAGGCTCATGAGCACCACGGGGCCGAAGGCCGCACCGAAGCCGGCCCACGCGAAGCCCACGAGGTCCAGGATGGTGGAGTTCTGCTCCCACGCCAGCGCGGCGGCCACCACGGCCACGAGCAGCACGCCGCCGCGGCCGAGCCACACCTGCGCCCTGGGGGACGGGGTGCGCTTGGCGGCCAGGTTGTAGAGGTCCTCCACCAGGGCGGAGGAGGAGACGATCAGCTGCGAGGAGATCGTGGACATGATCGCGGCGAGCACCGCGGCCAGCACGAACCCGGCCACCAGGGGGTGGAACAGCACCTGGGACATGTCCAGGAAGATGGCCTCGGGGTCGGTGGGCTCCTCGCCGGGGCGGTTGCCGTAGTACGCCAGCCCCACCAGGGCGGTGCCGATCGCACCCAGCACCGTGAGGAGCATCCAGCCGATGCCGATCCGGCGCCCGGCCTTGGCGTCCGCGGGGGTGCGTAGCGCCATGAAGCGCACGATGATGTGGGGCTGGCCGAAGTAGCCCAGGCCCCACGCGAGGGACGAGATGATGCCCACGGCGGTGCCGCCCGCGAAGAGCGAGAGCGCATCCGGGTTCACGGCCTCGATGCGGTTGACCATCTCACCGGGCCCACCCACCAGGAAGACGCCCACGATGGGCACCAGCAGCAGCGCGATCAGCATGAGCAGGCCCTGGAAGAGGTCCGTGTAGGACGCCCCCAGGAACCCGCCGAAGAACGTGTAGAGCACGGTCACGCCGGCCACCAGGAGCATGCCCACCTGGTAGCTCGTGCCGAACGAGGACTGGAAGAACACGCCGCCGGCCACCATGCCGGAGGACACGTAGAACGTGAAGAACACCAGGATGATCACGCCGGAGATCACGCGCAGCACCCGGGTGTTGCCCTTGAGCCGGTTGTCCAGGAAGGACGGGATGGTGATGGAGTTGTGGGAGACCTCGGTGTACGCACGCAGCCGCGGCGCCACGATCTTCCAGTTCACCCACGCACCCGCGGTCAGGCCGATCGCGAGCCACGCCTCCACCAGCCCGGAAAGGTACACCGCACCGGGCAGACCCATGAGCAGCCACCCGGACATGTCCGACGCCCCCGCGGACAGCGCCGCCACACCGGGCTTGAGGTTGCGCCCGCCCAGCATGTAGTCGTCGAGGTTCTTGGTCTTGCTGTTGGCCCACAGGCCGATGCAGATCATGACGATGAAGTACGCCAGGATCGCCATGAATTGGTACGCCTGATCGGACATACGCGTGCCTTCCGGTACGGGGTCGTTGGACTGCGCCCACTGTATAGGGGGATGAAATGGTTCCCGGTTGCATGAAGTGAGGCAGAGCACAAGGGTACGCCGCCCGGTCCTCAGGCGGGGCGACGCTGGTTGGTCTCCTTGACTCTGCTCATGCCGGCGCACCAGTCCCTGGTGGCTGGGCTGACAGCGGCTATGACGCGAAGAACATCCGTGTGACGTGCCGACACGTTGACGGTCAGCAACGGTTCCAGGTGGGAGACTCGGTTGCGCAGTGCGTGCAGGCGCCCCACGCGGTCAGCGAGAACGATCCCCAGGGGGTCGTGACTGTCGTTGTGCGGGAACGCAGTTCTCATGGCCTCGCTCCACAGGATGTGGCGCGCGGTACGTGGGGGCATCCTCATCCGGAGTTGGTAGCAGCTTCACGAACGCGCCGAAGGTCAGCTGGGCGAGTATGTCGTCGTGCGTGATGGGCGCGAACTTCCGGGGGTGGTTCTGAGGCCGGGCGGAGCGTGCATCTTCGGCCTGTCGACGTGCAATGTCCCGCGTCCTGCGGGTCAGTGAGGCGAGCGGGCGGGCGGGGTCCTGGAGCCAGTGCGGGGAGTGCAGTCCTTCACCATCGGGGCGTGGTTGCCCCGCGTTCCATGTGCGCAGCGCGTGGTCCACCGCGTTGCGGAGGGTGACTTCTGTCACGGCGAGAACTTCCTGGAATGCCGCTCCCAGCTGGAGGTTCCACCGGTACAGGTCAAGTGCGCGGGCGACGTCGTTGTGGGTGGAGCCCAGGTAGGTGGCCATTCTGGCCGAGTGCAGCGTGTGCGCAATCTGCAGGAGGGAGGACCGTTTAGCCATTCCCTGATTCTGTGACAGAAAAGGGTCCTGGGGTAGACTGGGAGCAACACGAGGACAAGGTCCCTCGTTCACTACATGGAGTTTCCCCCAGGGCAGATTGGTCCTGGGGGTTCTTCGTTTAACCCGTGCGGAATCCGCTCATCTGCGGGTCAGACCTGAGCCGCATCCCACGGCTCGAACACCGTGGGTTCCCTGGTCCAACTGGAGGGGTCCCAGTGCTCCAGCACGTCCGAGGCGGTGCGGACCGGGTGGGTCATACCCAAGGACGAGGCCAGCCACCCCACCACGTCCTGCGCCGTGTGCCCGAGCTCCTGCAGCTCCCGCAGGGTCACGGCGCCGTCCCGTTTGGCCAGCCGGTCCCCGGAGGGGCCCAGCACCAGGGGAACGTGCGCGTACTCGGGGATGCCGTAGCCCATGAGCGCCGCCAGGTAGGCCTGCCGGGGAGCGGAGGGCAGCAGGTCGTCCCCGCGCACCACCTGGTCCACGCCCTGCTCTGCGTCGTCCACCACCACGGCCAGGTTGTACGCGGGGGTGCCGTCGTTGCGCACGAGCACCATGTCGTCCACGGCACCCGTGAACTCGCCCGCGAAGTGGTCGTGCACCGTGAACTCACGCACCCCCGCGCGCAGCCGCACGGCGGGAGGACGTTCCGTGCGGCGTCGTGCCCGCTGCTCCTCGGTCAGGTCCCGGCACGTGCCCGGGTAGGCGCCCGGGATGCCGTGGGGCGCGGAGGCCGCCGCGTGGATCTCCCGGCGCGTACAGAAGCACTCGTAGGTGAGCCCGGCGTCCGTGAGGGTGCGCACGCGCTCCAGGAACAGGGGAATGCGCTCGGACTGCAGGTCCACGGGCCCGTCCCAGTCCAGCCCGATGGCCCGCAGGTCCTCGACGTTGCGCTCGGCGGCGCCCCGCTTCACCCGGTCCAGGTCCTCCACGCGCAGCAGGAACCGGCGGCCGGTGGCGCGCGCGAATCCCCACGCGGCCAGGGCCGTGCGCAGGTTGCCCAGGTGCAGGTCCCCGGAGGGCGACGGCGCGAAGCGGCCCGCGGGGGCGGGGACGGTCTCGGGGTGGCGGGCAATCACGCGAGAGACAGT